>JAZNHK010000117.1:0-23103 GCA_045576915.1 Acutalibacteraceae bacterium | reverse complement strand
TACCGAAAACAGAAGATGCAAAAGTACATATCAAAAAGCAGGTTACCCGATTGCAGAAAAGGTTCGATGCTACCAAAGAAATCGGAAAAGAAGATACTGAGCTTTTCCGGACAATACAGAAATTAAAGGATTTTATAAATGATTGAAACAATAGCACAGCTTGTTGGTTTTGGCGGTGCGGCTCTTAACGGACTTTCATTCCAACAGAAAAAAAGAAAAGGTATTATCGGTGTGCAAATAGGTGCAGCGGTACTCTTTATAATTCATTACATACTTCTGGGAGCTTATACGGGTGCGGCATTGAATTTTATTGGTTTGCTCCGTTCAATAGTTTTCATAAACAATGATAAAAAATGGGCAAAGAGTCCCGTCTGGTTAGGCATTTTTGTTGTTATAAGTGTGGTTTCAAGTGTGATTACCTGGGTGGAATGGTATTCTATTCTTCCTGCAATGGCGATGATATTAACTACAGTCAGCTATTGGCTTAAAAGTGAAACAAAAATCCGACTTGTTACATTCCCGAGTTCACCTTGTTGGCTTGTTTATAATATCATAACAGGCTCTGTCGCAGGTGTAATAACAGAATGTATTGTTATGTCCTCACTTATTATTGCAATTGTCAGATACGATATTTTGAAAAAGGAAAAGGTAAAGAAAAATGACTGTTAAGGATATTTGTGATTACCTCAATGAAATAGCACCCTTTGATACGGCTGAAGAATGGGATAATTGCGGTCTTCTGGTTGGTTCTTTTGATAAAGAGGTTAAAAAGATATACATCGCTCTTGATGCAACAAGCGATGTTATTGATGCTGCACTATATTTTGGTGCAGACCTTGTAATTACTCATCATCCTTTGATTTTTACCCCCGTTTCTAATGTGCTTTCTGATAGCTTGGTTTATAAAGCAGTAGCATCAGGGATGAGCTTTATCGCTTCTCACACCTGTCTTGATAAAGCAGATGGGGGAGTTAACCATTGTCTTGCAGATAAAATAGGGATAAAAAATTTAAAAACATCAGAACAGGATGCTTTCCTTAAATATGGTGAAATTGACCCTTGTACTGCAGAGGAATTTGCAAAGAAAATCAAAATTGCTTTAGGCGGAGCGGTTTCTTTCACAGATTCGGGAAAAACAATAAAAACGGTTGCTATGTGTTCAGGTGCAGGTGGCGATTTAGTGGCGGATGCCAAAAAAATCGGTGCAGATGCTTTTCTGACAGGGGAAGCAAAGCACCACGAATATTTGCTTTCAAGTGGAATTGGGGTTTCTATGTTTGTTGCAGGGCATTTTGAAACAGAAAATATTGTTTGCGAATATTTATATAAATCACTTGCAGAAAAATTCGGGAATGAAATTGAAATCATGGTTTCAGATATAGGAAACTATGTAAATCATATATAAAAAAAGGTAAATTAAATGGCTTTAGATGGTATTTATTTAAGCTTTCTGGTATCAGAGGTTAATGAGCTTCTTGCAGGGGCAAAGGTAGATAAAATTCACCAACCCACAAAAAATGAGTTGGTGTTTATAATGCGAACAAGGGGCGGTATGCATAAGCTGTATTTTTCAGCAGATGCAAACAGTCCTCGTTTTGCTGTGGTGGATTCTGTTCCGGAAAATCCGCAGACACCACCAATGCTTTGTATGCTTTTCAGAAAGCGACTTGTTGGTGCAACTCTTGTCAGTGTTGAGCAATACGGACTTGACAGAATTGCATTTTTTAACTTTGATGCAACCAATGAAATCGGGGATAGAGTAAAGCTTACACTTGCTGTGGAAATAATGGCACAACACAGTAATGTTATTCTTTTTGATAGCGATAACAGAGTTGTTGATGCTTTGAGGCGTGTTGATAGCGAGAAATCTTCTTACCGTCTTGTTTTACCGGGGGCACAGTATAAATTGCCTCCACCCCAGGATAAAATTGATATAAGAACAAGTGAGCCCCAGGAAATTTGTCAGGGTGTTTTAGCTCTTGTGAATACAAAGCTTTCATCTGCAATTCTTAAAACAATGCAGGGAGTTTCACCACTTTTGTCAAGAGAAATAGCCTTCAGAGTGTGTGGCGATGATAAAGGTGTTGGTGAACTTAATACAGAGGAGAAAATGAATCTTCTTTGTGAAATCAGTGCTTTGAAAACAATGGTTGTAAACGGCGAAGCAAAGCCCACGATGGTGCTGGATGAATCCGAGAAACCTATGGAATTTTCTTTTATGCCGATTACTCAGTATGGTAGCGGTTATAAGGTTATTGAAAAGGCGGATGTTTTCACTCTTTTAGAAGGTTTTTATTCCGAGCGTGACAGAGTTCTTCGCACCCGTTCAAAAGGTGCCGAGCTTTTCAAATTGCTTGATAATGCAATTGAAAGAACTTCACGTAAGCTTAACAATCAGCAAGATGATTTGCGGCGTTGTGCTGACAGGGAAGAGTTAAGAATCAATGCAGAACTCATAACCGCTGCTCAATACAAGCTTCAAAAGGGCGTGTGTGTTTATGAGGTTGAAAATTATTACGACAACAATAGTATTGTGAAAATTTCTGTTGATCCTGCACTTTCACCCTCACAGAATTCTCAAAAGCTTTATAAGGAATACAAAAAAGCCTGTACAGCCGAAAATATGCTTATAAAGCTTATTGAAGAGGGTGAGCAGGATTTAGAGTACCTTAAAAGTGTTAAGGATTTACTTGAACGCTCAACCCTTGAAAGAGAGTTTTCTGAAATTAAGGATGAGCTTATTTCTCAAGGTTTTATTAAGCCTAAAAAATCAGGCAAAAAGCAAATGAAAAAACAAGCACTTCCGCCTCTGGAATTTAAAACAAGTCAAGGGTGCACAGTTCTTGTTGGCAGAAATAATATTCAGAACGATAAGCTTACCTTTAAGGTGGGCAAAAAAGGCGATATGTGGCTTCACGCACAAAAATGCCCGGGTTCTCATGTTCTTCTTCTTAATGATGGTAACGGCATACCCGACGATGCCATAGTTGAAGCTGCAGAAATTGCTGCCTTTTACAGTTCTGCAAAGGACGGAACAATTGTTACAGTTGACTATACGGATGTAAAAAACATAAAGAAGCCCAATGGTGCAAAGCCGGGGTTTGTTGTATATTACACTTATTGGTCGGTTAATGTTAAGCCTAAAAAAGAATGAGGTGTCTGGTATGAAAAAGATTTTAAAAAGTATCTTTTCAATTTTCCTCGCAATAACAATTATCTTCAGCTCTGCACTTGTAGGGCTTAGTAAAATTGATTTTAGTGGCATATTGACAGTTAAAGCAACGGCTGCAAGTAGTGGCAAATGTGGAGAAAATCTCACATGGACGCTTGACGATAATGGCACACTTACCATTTGTGGTGCTGGAGATATGGAAGATTTTAGCCTGTATTCGTCTGGTGGTTGTTCTACTCCATGGTATAGTTACAGGTCAAATATAAAGAAAGTTGTTCTCCCAGAGAATCTGACCGGTATAGGCAATAATGCTTTCCGTGAATGTACAAGCCTAACATCAATTTCAATTCCGGATAGTGTAGCACGTATAGGCATGTTTGCTTTCGAGAGTTGCACAAGTCTTACATCAATTACAATTCCTGATAGTGTAACAATTATTGAGAGGGAGGCTTTCAGTCGCTGTTCAAGTCTTGCAACAATTTCATTACCCGATAGTTTGACGAGCATAGGTGGATGGGTTTTTGATTACACAGCCTATTATAATGATGAGAGTAATTGGGAAAATGATGTTCTTTATATAGGTAAATACGTTATAGCAACAAAAAAAACATTATCCGGAGAATATAAAATAAAGGATGGTACAAAACTAATTGCCGGTTACGCTTTTTCTCGCTGTGCTGACCTTATTGCTGTTACAATTCCTGATGGCGTAACCGAGATAGGTTATAATGCTTTCGAAAATTGCATAAGTCTTACTTCAATTTCAATACCAGATAGCGTGACAAGTATAGGTAGTACCGCTTTTGGTGGTTGTGCCAACCTTGCTGCGATAACAATTCCTGACAGTGTAACCAATATCGGTTATGCTGCTTTCGCTGATTGCACAAGCCTTACCAAAATTGTAATACCTGATAGTGTAACAGGGATAGATTACGCTACTTTCGATAGTTGTACAAGCCTTACATCAATCTCATTACCCAGCAATTTAAACTACATAGGTATGTATGCTTTTTTAAACACAGCATTTTATAACGATGAGAGTAATTGGGAGAATGACGTTCTTTATATAGATAATTATTTCTTGGTTGCAAAAACAACATTATCCGGAGAATGTGCAATAAAGGCTGGAACCAAACTAATTGCTGACTATGCTTTTGGCGTTTGTTCTGGGCTTACAAATGTTATAATACCCGACAGTGTAACAAGTATAGGTGATGGGGCTTTTAGTGATTGCACAAGCCTTACGTCAATCACGATACCTGATAGTGTTACGAGTATAAGTGATTCTACTTTTTATGATTGCACAAGCCTTAAATCAATTGAAATTCCTGATAGTGTGACAAGTATAGGAGGTACCGCTTTTTCTGGTTGCACAAGCCTTACGTCAATAGTAATACCTGATGGGGTTACAAGTATAGGCGTTAATGCTTTTTATCGTTGCTACAAACTTGCAGCTGTACATATAACCGATGTAGCAAAGTGGTGTGCGATAAGCTTCGGTGATGCATATGCTAATCCGTTATACTATGCAGGAAAAATATATATTGATAAAAAACTAGTTACTGATATTGTAATTCCTGAAGGTATTACAAGTATAGTCGGATTTGCCTTCTATAATTGGAGTAGTCTTAAATCAGTTGTAATTCCTGATAGTGTAACCAATATCGGTAAGTGGGCTTTCTACGGTTGTTCAGGTCTTACATCAATTGCAATACCCGACAGTGTAATAAGTATAGGTTATGCTGCTTTCGAAAGTTGCTCGAGTCTTACATCGATTGCAATACCAAATGGCGTAACCAGTATAGAATCTAGTACGTTCAGTAGATGCACAAATCTTACATCAATAATACTACCTGACAGTATAACAAGTATAGGTGGTCATGCATTTTATAATTGCTATAACCTTACTTCAATCACTATACCCGATAGTGTAACAAGTATCGGTAGCTATGCATTTTATTATTGTTCCGGTCTTAACTCCATTGTTATTGGTGAAGGTGTAAGAAGTATAGGTAATTATGTGTTTGCTTATTGTAAAATGCTTACATCACTTGTTATACCTGAAGGTGTAACACGTATAGGTGATTACGCGTTCTATTATTGCCAGAGAGTAAAAACAATCACAATCCCCGATAGTGTTACAAGTATTGGTAGTTATGCTTTTTCTAATTGTCAGATGCTTACATCAATTGTTATACCAGAAGGGGTAACAAGTATAGGTGATTATACGTTCAATACTTGTTATTATTTAGAAACAATAACGATTCCAAAAAGTGTAACCAGTATAGGTACGAATGCTTTTAGCAATTCGTCAAGAATAAAAAATGTTTATTATAGTGGCTTGTTAAGTGAGTGGAACAATATAACTATTGCCACAGGAAATACCAGTTTGACTAATGCGACCATTTCGCATTTTTGTACATATGACGATAATACTTGGTCCATAATTTCGGCACCCAGCTGTACAACAACAGGTTCTCGAAGAAACTCTTGTATGGTTTGCGGTGAGTCAAAAACTGAAACAATTCCCGCGACTGGTCATACAGTGGTTGTAGATTCTGCTATAGAACCTACGTGTACAACAACAGGTAAAACAGAGGGAAGCCATTGTTCTGTATGTAACGCGGTAATCAAAGCACAGAAAACTGTTTCAGCAAAGGGTCACACATTGGTTAGTGATGATGCAGTAGAAGCAACTTGTACAACAATAGGTAAAACAGAGGGTAGTCATTGTTCGGTATGTAATGCAGTAATCAAAGCTCAGGAGACTGTTCCAGCCAAAGGTCACGAAGAAGGTGACTGGATAATTGATGAAAATGCAACTTGTACAGAGACTGGTTCAAAGCACATGGATTGTACAGCTTGTGGTGTAACACTTGAATCTGCTATTGTTCCTGCAAAGGGTCACACAACGGTTGAAGACTCTGCAGTTGCTCCAACTTGTACTGAAACAGGCCTTACCGAGGGTAGCCATTGTTCAGTATGTAATGCGGTAACCAAAGCACAGACAATTGTTCCTGCAAAAGGACATACAAAATCCGCTTGGATTATTGATGAAAATGCAACTTGTACAGAAAATGGCTCAAAGCACATTGAGTGCACAACTTGTGGAATAATACTTGAAACAGCTACAATTCTTGCGATTGGACATACCACTTCTGATTGGAAAATAAGTGAAGATTCAACTTGTACACAAACCGGTTCAAAATATAAAGATTGTACTATCTGCGGAACAATTATTGAAACCAGTGTAATTTCAGCAAATGGTCATACAGTGGTTACAGATTCCGCAGTTGCTCCAACTTGCACAACAACAGGTAAAACAGAGGGAAGCCATTGTTCGGTATGTAATGCAGTAATCAAAGCACAGGAAACTGTTCCTGCAAAAGGACACGCAGTTGTTAAAGATGCTGCAATAGATGCAACTTGCACAACATCAGGAAAAACAGAAGGCAGCCATTGTTCGGTATGTAATGCAGTAATCAAATCTCAGGAAATTGTTTCTGCAACGGGACATATAAAATCTGCTTGGATTATTGATAAAAATGCAACTTGCACAGAAACCGGTTCAAAGCACATTGATTGTACAGTTTGTGGTGTAACACTTGAAACTGCAACCATTTCTGCAACAGGTCATAAATCCTCTGATTGGATTATTGATGTTGCACCGCTTTGTACAACGGTAGGTTCAAAGCATATTGAATGTGTAAGCTGTGGGTCGATTCTTGATTCTGCTATTATTTTAGCAACCGGTCACACTGTAGTTACAGATTCTGCAGTTGCTTCAACTTGTACTGAAACAGGTCTTACCGAGGGTAGCCATTGTTCAGTATGTGATGTGGTAATCAAAGCACAGACCATTGTTTCTGCAAAAGGACACACAGCAGGCGATTGGATTACCGATAAAAAAGCAACAGTTAATGCCTGTGGTAAAAAACACAAAGAATGTACCGAATGTGGTGAAACAGTTGAAACCGCAACAATCAAGCAGTTGAAGTGTTCCAAGCCCAAGCTTAAAGAGGCTGAGAATACAGAAAGTGGTGTTAAAATCACTTGGGGCAAAGTGAGCGGTGCAGATAAGTACTATGTTTACCGTAAAACAGGTAGTAGTGGTAAGTATTCAAAAATCGGTACAACAACCAAAACTTACTATACTGATAAGAAAGCAAAATCAGGTAAGAAATACTATTACCTTGTTAAAGCGGTAAATGAAGCAGGAAGCTCTGATTCTTCAAGTTCAAAATCAATACTTTACCTTGCAGATACAACCTTGAGCACACCCAAGAGCACAAAGAGTGGTATCACACTTAAGTGGAAAAAGGTAACAGGTGCAGATGGTTATATGGTTTACCGCAAAACAGGTTCAGGCTCTTACTCAAAAATTGCAACTGTAAAGGGTAACTCAAAGGTTACTTACACAGATAAATCTGCAAAGAAAGGTAAGACATATACCTACAAGGTAAAAGCATATAAGAGCAAAACATATAGTGCATATTCAAACATCAAAAAGATTAAAGATAAGTATTGAGAAAAATCCCATTGCACCAAAAATGCAATGGGATTTTTAGCTGACAGTCACCAGTCGCCAGCGAATAGCAGTTAGCAATTAGCGAATAGTTTTTAGCATTCGGTAAATCCTTGTTAGAAGATGAATTTGTTGTTTGCGGTGCCTGCCTTCGAAGGCGGGGGGACCATCTTGGATATGTACACCAATTTGATTTAGTATCAATCGAGCCTAATATAAATTTACTAAAATAAAGTTTGACGGATGGTGGGTGGTTCTCGACGCGACTAAAGGAGCGTCGTTGAAGCCTCGGCTTCAAATGACATACCTTTCTGTTCAGGTTTATTCAAACAGAACAATGTGTCAATTTCACCTTTCGGTGAAATGACGCTTACGCGTCAAGAACTCTTCACCACCCGACCAACCATATTGAAAGCTAAACTAATAGGCACACTTGAAACTTTTTGATATGATATAAAAATTAAATGGTGGTCCCCTCTCTTCGAAGAGAGGTAAGACCACCATTAAGTTTTTTGTTTTGAATCTATATAATTGTAATATCAGTCGATAAAGCAGTGCGTGTATAAATAACAATCAAATATGCTGTTTGCAAATCGTTAATATTACTCCGTTTCAACTAAATGAATCAGATATGAAACTCCATCGCCTTTGGGTCTGTGGGTAAGGTTAAGACCTGCATTCATAAGGAATGCACCACTGTACTGTTCGCCGGTATCTTCAACTTCGTAAATCTTTTCAGGGTCAAGACCTTGAAGCTTTAAAATGAATAAATCATCATAGGGAAGCTTGATGTGAACAACAGTAACAAGAGCTTCTTTTTTATCTTCGCTAACAAATTCCCAGGCTACCTTGAACTCGTTTTCAAAGGGTGTTATAAGTCTGTAAAGCTCGCCATAGTGAATAACATCATAATATTTATGGTATTCCTTAACCTGCTCTTTTATTTCTGCAATCTCTTTTTCTGTTAATTTGTCAGGGTCAAGCTCGTATCCGAATGAACCCCAGAGAGCAACATTCTTTTTGGTTTCATAATTTGCTCTTCTGCTTGCGGAAACGTGTGCACCCATTGTGGAAGCAGGGTAACAAAGTGAGGTGCCGAATTGAATTGTAAGTCTTTCAATTGGGTCGGTGTTATCACTTGTCCAGATCTGGGGTGAATAGAAAAGCATAGCGGGATCGAAACGTCCGCCACCACCTGAGCAGTTTTCAAGAAGTAAATCGGGGAAGTCTTTTGTAAGTCTGTCCATAATTTCGTAAGTACCGAGAACAAAGCGGTGGAATACTTCGCCCTGTCTTTCAGCAGGAAGCTCTGCACAGGATACTTCAGTAAGGTTTCTGTTGAAGTCCCATTTAAGATATGCGATGTTATTTTCAGAAAGAATTTTATACATCATTGAATAGATGTGGTCGCGTACTTCTTTTCTTGAAAAGTCAATAACATACTGTGTACGGGCGATGGATTTGTCTCTGCCTTCGGTATGTAAGCACCAATCTGGATGCGCTCTGTATATTTGAGAATCGGGTGAAATCATTTCAGGCTCGAACCAGATACCAAATTTTAGACCTAAATCGTTAACCTCTTTGATAAGTCCTGAAAGACCGTGTTTGAGCTTGTATTCAGCAACGAACCAGTCACCAAGGGAGGATTTATCATCATCACGTTTGCCGAACCAACCATCGTCCATAACAAGCATTTCAATGCCCATATCTTTTGCGTGACGGGCGAAGGAAACAAGCTTGTCGTGGTCGAAGTCCATTCCTGTTCCTTCCCAGTTGTTAATAAGGAGGGGGCGTTTCGCTTTTTTCCATTTGCCTCTTACAAGGTTATTTGCATAAAGTCTGTGGAACATACGGCTCATTTCACCAATACCCTTGTTGGTGTAAATCATAACCGCTTCGGGAGAAAAGAATTCTTCACCGGGGTTAAGTAGCCAGTTGAAGCCTTCAGGATTGATACCCATAACAAGTCGGGAGGAAGCAAATCCGTCAACCTCAACATCAATTGAGAAATTGCTGCTGTAAACAAGGTTAAAGCCGTAGCAATCGCCGTAATCCTCTGTTGCTTTTTTACTTACAAGAGCGGTGAAGGGATTGTGGTTGTGGCTTGAAGAGCCTCGTTTACTCTTTATAGATTGAATGCCTCTGTGCAAGGGGTATCTGTCTAAAGCTCTTTCCTTTACCCATCTTCCGTAAAGACCGAGCATATCATAGTCGTATCCGGGTAAATCAACACAAAGAGAATGAATTGTGTCAATATAGAAAGGCTTGTCTGTCGGATTCTCAACCTTGACGCTTCTTGTAATTGCTCCTTTTTTCTCAAAAACTGTGTAAATAAGTGTTGCTTTAACACCTGTTACACTATCTTCTGTGAGAATTTCAAGTGTCTGTGCCTCGCCATCTTCATCAACATAAAGAGAAGGGAGACCGGGAAGAGCTTTTTTGCCATTATAAATTTCGTGGCTCACATATCTTAAGTCTGTAACCTTGTTGCCTTCGCTGTTCTTAACTGCAAAAGCTGAAAGACGAAAATCACCAGCACCGAATGTAGAGTATTCCATAGGAGTTACATCCGGTGAAAAGTTGAAAACTCGGGCTGATGGGCTATCGGGACAAAATGAAGCAAATCCGGGTCTTATACGCAGGGACTCAACATTTGTGTCGGGAATGGGTGCACCATAGTAATAATGCACAAGATAATTTCCTTCAAAAATTCCAAAAATGTATGAGGAACTGTATGTATCAAGCTTGAAGGTTTTTGTTTCTTTACAAAAATTAATTGCCATTTTTAATCACCTTATTTTTGTTCAATATTATAAGCACTTATACCTTGAATTGTGAAATTATCATTACCTATTTCAGTGTTGACAATTTCGATTTTCAAGGCTGTTGCAGTAGTTTCATCAACAACAATATTCTCGTTAACAATAAGCTTGTCTGTATGAATAAGCTTGAATTTTCCGTCAACCTTAGCATAAATATTGTATTGTCTTATTGTGGTGGATTTTTCGTTTATGAAAATTGTATCAAAGGTTTGCGGTTCCTTAAATTGAAATTCAATATAATCACCTTGTTTTCCCTGAAAAGCACCCATGGAAGCCTCTACAGTATCAACTACTTCACCTTTGACAATAACTGTTTCTGCGTTGCTGACAATATCAACAATCCTATCACCGCCACAAGAGGAAAAAATGCTGATAATGAGAAGGATACTGGTAATTGAAATTAAGATTTTTTTCATATATTCACCTTATTCCGATAACTCAGAAACCTTTCTTAACTGACGGGGAATATCAATTTTCTGCGGACATTTTTCAACACAAGCTTTGCAGTCAAGGCAATTATTTGCTTTCTGTTCTTTGCTTATATTTTCGTAGTTGTTTTTAAAATCTGCAATATCCCTTGTTTTGTTGTATTCGTTATATGCTTTGAAGCAATTGGGGATGTTTATTCCTGCAGGACAGGTTTCAACACAGTATTTGCAGTCTGTACAAGGAATTGCAAAGTTTTTTCTGAAAAGAACATTTGCTTTTTCTATAGCTTCTGTTTCTTCAACTGAGAGTGGCTTGCATTCATCAAAGGTTTTTAGGTTATCCACCACTTGTTCCATAGTAGACATACCGCTGAGTGTTACAAGCACATTGGGAAGCTGTGCCACATATCTTAAAGCATAGGATGCGGCAGAGGCATCACCAAGCTCTTCGAAAACTTTTTTTGCTTCATCGTTAAGTGTATGTAAAGAACCTCCACGGACAGGCTCCATAACAATACAGGGGATGTTTCTTTCTTCAAGGGCTTCGTAATATGCCTTTGCATTCTGGTTTTCCCAGTCGTAGTAGTTAATCTGAAGCTGAACAAAATCCCATTTATATTTATCAATGAGCTTTAAGAAAAACTCAAGATTTCCGTGATAAGAAAAGCCAAGGTGCTTGATTCTTCCCAGCTTTTTTTGCTCTGTAAGGTATTCATAAGAATTATCCTCTTCAAATACCCACATATTATCTTCACTTACTGCGTGAAGAAGATAAAAATCAAAGTATTCAACACCGCATTTTTCTAACTGACCGTTAAATATTTCTTCAGTGTTTTTCTCCTTGTCCTTAATAACTCCGCTTGGGAGCTTTGTTGCCAGACAGAAGGATTCTCGGGGATATCTGCTTAAAGCGTCTTTTACAAATTGCTCGGAATCGCCACCATGGTAAAAATAAGCGGTATCGTAGTAGTTAACACCGGATTTCATAGCAAGGTCAATGAGCTTGTAAGCCTCATCTCTATCTATGATTTCACTGTTTTCCTGAAGTTTAGGAAGTCGCATAAGACCAAATCCGAGTTTGGAAATGCTTCTTCCTATAGAGTTAAAATTACTGTATTGCATAATTTACCTCCTGTAAGTTGTGGAATAATTATACAATACAGCAATACTTGTTTTCAAGTGTAATTAAAAGAATGTTTCTATAATTTTTTCGCAATATTGTGGAGAATATCTGAAATAATCAAGATGACCCTCCTTGATAAAATAATGGGGTTTGCGTTTGGGGTAATCTGCATCAAAAGCATCAACTATAATAAGCTTTACTTTCATTTTTTCGGGAATAATGCTTTTTATGTAAACGCTTGTTTGCTGACCTTCAAATACTGCAGGTGTGTATTCCGCAAGACCTGCAAGATTTGGTGTGAGTTCAACAAAAACACCGTAGTTTTCAACGCTTCTTACAATGCCGCTTACTGTTTCACCGATGTGGAAGCTTTCAGCGTTCTGTTCCCATGTACCAAGAAGCTCCTTGTGTGTAAGGGTAGCTCTTCCGTTTTCGTCAAAGGATTTGATAATAACCTTTATATCATCCCCGACATTAAAACGGACATCCGGATGAGGGATTCTTGAAACAGAAATATTATCAATGGGCAAAAGTGCATTTATTCCGCAGCCGATGTCACAAAAAACGCCGAAATTTTCAAGGTGAGTTATTCGGGCTGTTATAATATCGCCGGTATTCAATGTGGGTAAATAATCTTTCTGGAAGCACTCCTGAACTTTTCTTCTGCTTAAATATGCGGTTTTTTTATCTGCTGTGGTACGAATTTCGTCTATAACAAATCTTACGGGTTTATTTACTCTTGCAATTATTGCAATATCCTTTGTTAAGCCTTCCTTTATACCCCACGCACATTCCTCTCGTGGAATTATTCCGTGAATAAAGCCTAAATCAATATGTAAATTGTGTTCTCTGTCACAATAGGTGGTTCTGGCTTCAAGCTGTTTGTTTTCTATATATGCTTTGTAAAATGCATCAAATGAGGAAAGTGAGTGTATATTTTCTTTTGTGTTAATCAAAAAACCTTCAGGAAGATATGTTATCATTTCTTTATCACCTATTTCGTATATTTTTTCTCTGCTTACTCTTTAATTTTATGTAAAAGTGTGGTACAATATTTCTGAAAATTATAATTGGAGGAGTTTTTGTGGATATTCGTGTCGGAGATGTTCTTGAAATGAAAAAACAGCATCCTTGCGGTTCAAAACAATTCACTGTTTTGCGTTCGGGTATGGATTTTCGTTTGCATTGTGACGGTTGTGGCAGAGAGTTTTTAATTCCTCGTTCAAAAGCAGAGAAAAATATTAAAAAAGTAACCAGAGCAGAGGTAGAGGAGAACACAAATGATTGACAAACTCCAACAGGTTGAGGAACGTTTTGAAAAGGTTAATGAGTTGATTTGCCTTCCAGAAACTGTTTCTGACCAGAATAAATATGCTTCTTTAATGAAAGAGCTTAAAAATCTTACACCTTTGGTGGAAACCTATCGCGAATACAAAAAGATTGTGCGCGATGGCGAAGCGGCAAAGGAAATGCTTTCAGAAAAGCCTGATAAAGAGCTTAAAGAAATGCTTGAGCTTGAGGTGGAAGAGTGTAAGATAAAAGCCGAACAGCTTAGCGAAGAGCTTAAGATATTACTTCTTCCCAAAGACCCTAACGATGATAAAAATGTTATTATTGAAATTCGTGCAGGTGCAGGTGGTGAGGAAGCCGCTCTTTTCGGCAATTCGCTTTTCAGAATGTATTCAATGTATTCCGAAGGTCGTGGCTGGAGACCGGAGGTTCTTTCTGTTAATGAAACCGGTTTGGGCGGTATAAAGGAAATCAGCTTTATGATAACCGGTGAGGGTGCATATTCCCGTTTTAAATTTGAAAGTGGT
Source organism: Acutalibacteraceae bacterium (assembly GCA_045576915.1). Lineage (GTDB taxonomy): Bacteria > Bacillota > Clostridia > Oscillospirales > Acutalibacteraceae > DTU089. The sequence goes on along the minus strand of JAZNHK010000117.1, from coordinate 9,216 downwards.
GTTCATAGAGTTCAGCGTGTGCCTGAAACAGAATCAGGTGGCAGAATTCACACATCAACCGTTACCGTTGCGGTTCTTCCCGAAGCGGAAGAGGTTGATATAGATATCGACCCGACGGATTTGCAGATTGATACCTATCGCTCCAGCGGTGCAGGTGGTCAGCACGTTAATAAAACCGAGTCTGCAATTCCTATAACTCATTTGCCTACCGGTACGGTTGTTGAATGTCAGGATGAACGAAGTCAGCACAAAAACCGAGAAAGAGCAATGAAAATTCTTCGTTCAAGACTTCTTGAAGCAGAGCGTGAAAAACAGAGTGCAGAAATTGCAGACGAACGCCGTTCTCAAGTCGGAACAGGCGACAGAAGTGAAAGAATAAGGACATATAATTTCCCTCAGGGCAGAGTTTCAGACCATAGAATAGGTCTTACTCTTTATAAAATTGAAGCAATTATGAATGGCGACCTTGATGAAATTATAGATGCATTGATTACCGCAGATACTGCGGATAAATTGAAGTCAGAGGAATAAATTTTGAACACAGAACTTGTTAAAATCACATCACTCGACTGTGATGAAAAATATGCAGAAGCAGTTGAACTTCTTAAGGATGAACAGGTTGTGGGTATGCCCACAGAAACTGTTTACGGACTTGCAGGTAATGCATTTTCACCTCTTGCAGTAAGCAGAATTTTTGAAGCAAAGGGCAGACCGACCGATAACCCGTTAATAGTTCATATTTCCGAATTCTCAGAAATATATGATTTGGTTACAGAAGTTCCTGAATCTGCAAAACTCCTTGCGGATAAATTCTGGCCGGGACCGCTTACAATAATTTTACCAAAAGCAGATAAGGTTCCCTATTGTACAACAGGAAACCTTGAAACAGTAGCGGTGCGTTGCCCATCCCATGAAATCGCAAGAAGGCTTATAAAGCTTTCGGGACTTCCTTTAGCTGCTCCGTCTGCCAATTTATCGGGTAAACCCAGTCCCACCAAAGCAGAACATGTTTTCGAGGACCTTAACGGCAGAATTCCTTACATAATTGATGGCGGCGACTCTCAGGAAGGGGTTGAGTCAACTGTTATTACTCTTGCAGGTGATAAACCCAGACTTTTAAGACCGGGTAATGTTACATTAAAAGAGCTTGTAGGGATTTTAGGCGATGTTGAAGTTGATGATGCTGTTCTCAATCCTCTTAAAAAGGATGAAACAGCCGCTTCACCCGGAATGAAATATAAGCATTATTCGCCCGATGCAAAAATAACCCTTGTTAAAGGCTCATTTGATGCGTTTTGTGAGTATGCAAATAAATTCAACGCCCAGGAAACCTTTGCTATGATTTTTGATGACGATAATGCAGACTATTTACAGATACCATATATTCAGTATGGCTTTGCTGATTACAAAAATCTTGCACATAATCTTTTTGATTCGCTTCGCGAACTGGATAAAAAAGGTGCGAAGCAATGCTTTGTGAGATTTCCTGATGATAATAACGATGATAACCTTGCGGTTCTTAACCGACTTCTCAGAGCTGCAGGCTTTAACGTGATTGAGGTTTGATGATTTTGAAAAAACTTGTTGGTCTTACAGGGAAAACAGGGGCAGGAAAATCAACTGTTTCTGCACATCTGAAAGAAAAAGGTGCATATATTATTGATGGTGACATTGTTGCACGAAATGTTCTTGTTGACGATGACTCATTACTTAATGACTTGAAAAAAGAGTTCGGGGAATGTGTTATGAATTTAGATGGGACTCTCAACAGACGTGCCTTGGCAAAGGTTGCATTTTCGACACCTGAAAAAACAGAAAAGCTCAATTCAATAATGCATCCCACAATAAATGAAGTGATTTTTAAAGAGGCTGAAAAAGCGTTTTTAACCTTTGATGTTGTAATTGTGGATGCGGCGGCAATAATAGAATCCGGGTTTACTAAAAAATGCGATTATCTTATTGTTGTTCACGCTCCGGTGGAAATAAGAAAAGAAAGAATAATGATGCGTGATAACCTTGCTGAAGAGGATGCCACAGTAAGAATTAACGGGCAAAAGGACGATGAATTTTATCTTTCTCAAGCGGATTTCGTAATTGATAATTTTGAACCACATAATGTAAAAGAGCAACTTTTGAAACTCGAAAAGGAGTTATTTCATTGACCCGAAAGAAAAATGCAAACAAATTTAAACTTGCTACTTTACTATTGATATTGTCAGCAATATTTATTATAATAATGTATAATTTTATGAAATTGGGTGTGCAGACATTGTACCCTCTTCAGTATACAGAGCTGGTTGAAGAAAATGCTGATGCTTTTGAGATTGATGAGCAGCTTTTATACGCTCTTATAAAAACAGAAAGCGGATTTGATAAAGATGCTGTTTCTTCTGTTGGTGCAAAAGGGCTTACCCAGATTACACCTGAAACATTCCGATGGTTGCAGACAAAAACGGGGGAAGAGTATGATGAAGATGCTCTTTTCGAACCTGAGATATCTGTTTATTACGGTGCATACTTTTTGGATATGCTTCTGGATGAATTCGGTAATATTGAAACCGCAGTTGCTGCCTATCATGCTGGTAGGGGCAAGGTTAATGAGTGGTTAGCGGACCCTCGTTATTCATCCGACGGTGAAAGTCTTGATAATATTCCTTATGATGACACATCTGCTTATGTGAAAAGGGTTATGAGGAATATTGAAATATATAATGAAATTTATGATTTTTAAACTCTACTGCTAATGATGTTCTTAATCCTTGGCTTTCTTACCCTGGAATAGAGCTTTATAGCTGATGTAATAGAAATTGGCAGAATGTAATAAAGGAGAATGTATTATGGCAACTGTTGAAGAACTTAAAAAAGAGCTTTTTTATAAGCCTCAGCATGCGAGTGCTGTTATTGAGGAAACAGAGGTTGCAAAAGCAGATGCTTTTGCAGAGGACTATAAGAAATTTTTAGATCAAGCAAAAACCGAACGTGAAGCTGTTGAGGTTGTGCTTGCGGATGCAAAGGCAAAAGGCTTTGTGGAATTTGACCCGGAAAAGAAATATGTAGCAGGGGATAAAATTTATTATGTTAATCGTGAAAAATCAATTATTCTTGCAGTAATTGGTAAAAAGAGCCTTGCAGAGGGCGTGAAAATTGCCGCTGCACATATTGATTCACCTCGCCTTGATTTAAAGCCTAATCCTCTTTATGAAACTGATGATCTGGCTCTTTTCAAAACACATTACTATGGTGGTATTAAAAAATATCAGTGGGTTGCAATTCCGCTTGCTCTTCACGGCGTTATCGTTAAAGCAGATGGCACAAAGGTTAATGTGAAAATCGGTGAAGAACCGGGCGAACCCAAATTCGTTATTTCTGATATTCTTCCTCATCTTGGCGCAGAGCAGAGTAAGCGTACTCTTTCCGAGGGTATTCAGGGTGAAGAACTTAATATCATTGTTGGTAGCCGTCCTTTCAAGAGTGACGAGGGTAGTGAGCTTGTAAAACTCAACATTCTTAAGCTTTTGAACGAAAAATACGGCGTTGTTGAAAGTGATTTCTTAAGTGCTGAGCTTGAAGCTGTTCCTGCTTTCAAGGCTGACGATATCGGCTTTGACAGAAGTCTTATCGGTTCTTATGGCCACGACGACAGAGTTTGTGCTTATCCTGCAGAACAGGCAATTTTCAGTATAGAGAATCCTGATTATACTGCAATTACAGTGCTTACAGATAAGGAAGAAACTGGTTCAGATGGTAACACAGGTCTTCAGTCATCTTATCTCAAATATTTTATTGCATACCTTGCAAAAGCAAATGGACTTGAAGTATTCCAGGTTCTTTCAAAGAGCGAATGTCTTTCTGCTGACGTTAATTCAGCCTATGATCCAACTTTCTGCTCTGTGTTTGAAAAAAACAATACATCGTACCTCAATAAGGGTGTTGTTATAACAAAATATACAGGTGCCAGAGGTAAAGGCGGTACAAGTGATGCTTCTGCAGAGTATATGGGTAAAATCAGAAATATGCTTGATAAAGCAGGTGTTGTCTGGCAGATTGGTGAGCTTGGTAAGGTTGATGCCGGTGGTGGCGGAACTGTTGCAAAATACATTGCAAATCTTGATGTTGATGTTGTTGACCTCGGTGTTCCTGTGCTTTCAATGCATGCCCCCTATGAAGTTGTATCCAAACTCGATGTGTATATGGCATATCGTGCTTTTACAGAGTTTTTTAAACAATAAGAGGTTTTAAAAATGAAAAAAATATATAAAATTCTTTCGGTTTTTCTTTGTGCTTCTGTTTTGTTTTGTTCTTTAACAAGCATCGCTTTTGCTGAGGGGGATGAACAAACTGTCCTTATGGGCGATGTGGATTTGAATGGAGAGGTTAATACCGAGGATGCTCGTTTGCTCCTTCGTCTTTCTGCAAACCACAAAGAAATAACAGAACAAGAATTTGCTGTTGGTGATATGGATGGGGATGGAATACTGAGCGTTCTGGATGTAGTTCAGTTGCTTCGTCAGATTTCCAGCGTTGGTGGTGTTCTTATACCTGATAAAAACGGTGAAAACTTCCTGACAGATGACCCTAATAACGAGTTTATTAAGTTGATAGCAGATACCTACAATCTTGATCCAGCATCTCTTGTGGCGATTTACTCTCAACCCGATACTGGCACCAACTATGTTCTTAGATTTAAAAAGAGCCTTATAGGCAACAAATATGAAAAAAGTGCTGATAACCTTTCTTATGTTTATCACATAAGTGCCGCTCCTGAAAGAAAAATAAGCTACACCAATGGTAAGCTTATTCTGGGCGACCACTATAATTGTCAGGCGGCAGAAGGTGTATTGGTATTCAACCTTGTTCAGACAACGGTTATGGAACAGTATCCTGATTATTTTAATTAACCTAAAAAATTTAACCCCTTGATAACATTTTGATAAGGTTATCAAGGGGTTTGTTTTTGTTTTTATGCAGTTAGCCAATTAAAGAAATCTTCTACAAAAGCTATAAATAACTTAGTGAATGATAAGAAACTGGGAAGCTGGAATGCTTGTGCAGCAGCATTTTCTGTGGGTGTACCATCAATTGGAAGAACCTCAACAAAGGTCTGGTTGATTGTATCATTCTGCATAAACTGTGGATATTGCTCTAAGTCAAAAACAGTAATCTGTTCCTTGCTTGTGTGCAGAATTCTGTAAAATTCACCATGACCATCATGGGTTGTGCTGTGAAGCATATCCTTTACAAACCAAGTGTTTTCAGGAAGAATGCAGGTAGAAGCATCAATCATTCTGTCAGGGGAAATGTACACAATTTCTTTGTGTTGTGCCTGTTCGTAATCTGCAGGAAGCTGTTCGCCTATATCTGCACAGGTTGCACCAAGTGAAGCATATTTTGTATCAACAGTACCGTCAGATGTGTTTTTGTATGCAGTAACAAGTGGTGTTCTTTGCATATTATAGCCTGCAATAATATAAAGACAGGTGCCGTTTGCTTTTGCCTGGGTAAGAATTTCTTCTGCACTTTGCTGAACTTCGTAGTGGTAGAAATCAAGTTTTTCTAAAAGTACCTGGTGTTCTCCATCGTTAAGTCCCATAAAATCTTTTGCAGTTTCATAATATTCATCAGGTACAAAGCTCCAGATACCGGGCATTGTTGCAAAAATGGGGATAAGTGCTTCATCAAAAACTCTGTCCTTAAGATTGACAACAAGGTTGTCTGCAACACCTACTAAGCCGCCAAGAACGCCTGCACCATCAAGCATTTCAAGAAGAAGATAAAGGAATGCACCAAGGAAATCAACTTCAAGAGCAGGAAGTGCACATTCTGCATATCTTAAAAGGGCGTCTTTATTGATTTCAACCAAACCGTTGTAAAGCTCGCCTGCAACTGCAGTACCCTGTAAGGGGCAGTTCTGGAAAATAATGTTTTCGATATCTTCAGAACCGTAGAGCTTTAAATATGCCATAGTGGTAACGCCACCCATACTTGAAGCTCTGAAGCGAACTTTATCGTGCTTTGTAAGCTCTTTAACCTCTTGGATATACTGGTGAAGAAGCTTTGCGTTCTCGATGGGGTCAACACGGAAATCATAACCGAAATAATAGCTGTAATCATCGCCGTGGTCGGCAGTATCAGGATGGAATTCTTCTGTTGTAACTCTTTCCTGAGAAACACCTTCGTCATCCATTGCCAACATACCAAATGATGTATTCACGCAGGAAATCAATACATCGCCAAAAGCATCATAATCTTTTGTTGTTAAAAGGGCAGGGACAGCACCAATAAGTGGTACGAAATCACCAAGGATATCTGCAATGTCAGGTCTGAAAAGTGTTTTCTCGCTTTCTGTGCCTTCGTCAAGGTAAATGGAGCCGCTACCAAGAGCCGCAACATAAATTATGGGCGACTGACCACAGGTGCAGGTTGCTTCTGCCGCAAAGCAAGGAAGAACGCCACCAACAATCAATACAACCGCAAGAATGCATGAAAGGAATTTTTTCATAATATTTCCTCCTATATATTTAATACGAATATATTAACACATTATTAACACCATTTAAAGTGTACAATATTTATAAAATTGAAAGGTTGTTTTTTTACATTTCAACGGAGGCACAATGTTTACATATTATTGCAATTGTGTTAAAATACAATATAGGGATAGATTGGACTGTCCTGTGTAATAAATTGACTGAAACATTTTTATTTATGGTGATTAAATGTCTTATTCTAATTTTGCATCGGTTTATGATGAACTTACAAAAAATGTTGATTACCAAAAACGTGCAGAATATATTGCAAGTATCCTTGCAGATTTTGATATAAAAGATGGTCTGCTTCTGGACCTCGCTTGTGGCACTGGCTCCCTTTCTGTTGAATTTTCCAAAATGGGGTTTGAGGTTATCGGTACGGATGCCTCACCGGATATGCTTATGGAAGCCCGGGAAAAAGCCATGGAAGCAGGGGAGAATATTCTTTTTCTTTGCCAGAAAATGCAGGAAACTGACCTTTACGGAACAGTTCGTGCAATTGTTTGCTCACTTGACAGCATCAACCATCTTTCAAATGCTGATGAGATGCGAAAAACATTTCAGGTTCTCAAAAATTTTATTGACGATGGCGGAATAATGATTTTTGACGTCAATACTATTTACAAGCATCAAGAAATTTTAGGCAATAATACTTTTATCTATGATGAAAAAAATGTGTATTGTATATGGCAGAACAGTTTGCAATCCGATGGTATAACTGTTGGGATAAACCTTGATTTCTTTGTTAAGAATGAAGATGGCAGTTATGAAAGGTTTACCGAGAATTTCAAAGAAATTGCCTTTAGCGATGAAGAAATAACCGATGCAGTTGAAAACGCAGGGTTTAAGGTTGTTAAACGTTACAGGGAATTCAGTTGCGGTCAACCAAAGGAAGATACCCAAAGAGCCTATTATGTAATCAGGAGAGAATATAATGGATAATTTAATGTATTTAAAAAGCGGAACAGATATAAGAGGAACAGCTATAGAAAAGGATGGTAAAGCAATCGATTTAACCGATAGCCGTCTTATGAGTATAAGTGCGTCCTTTGTTGAATTCTTAAAAAAGAAATGCGGTAAAGAAAAGCTTAGTGTAAGTGTGGGATACGATTCACGTGTGTCCTCCCAGCATATTTCAAGAACTGTAACAAGAACTCTGGCATCCTTGGGCGTTAAAGTGTTTGATTGCGGTCTTTCCTCAACACCCTCAATGTTTATGTCTGTAATCAATTTTGGGGTGGATGCAGCTATTGAAATTACTGCAAGTCACTTACCTATGGAAATGAACGGTCTTAAATTCTTTACAAACGAAGGCGGATTTTCAGGTAACGATATTAAAGAAATTCTTCAGTTTGCTCAGGAAAATCCTTATGAAATCAAAGAAGTCAAGCTTAACATTGAAAAGCTTGACAATATGAAGAAATATTGCAAGGATTTGCAGGAAATGATTAAAAAAGGTGTTAATGCCGAGAATTACGACAGACCCTTGGAAAATCTTCATATAGTTGTTGATGCAGGTAATGGCGTTGGTGCTATCTATGCAGAAAATGTGCTTATGAGATTGGGTGCTGATATTAATGGTAGCCGTTATCTTGAACCCGACGGAAGATTTCCCAACCACATTCCCAACCCTGAAAACAAAGAGGCAATGAAATCTATTTCTGAAGCTGTTGAAAAGAGTGGTGCTGATTTCGGCGTTATTTTTGATACTGACTGTGACAGAGCCGCTTGCGTTGACAAAAATGCACAGGAAATCAACAGAAACAAGCTTGTTGCCCTTGCTTCATATATTGCTCTTAAAGATAACAAGGGTGGTATTATTGTTACAGACTCTGTAACAAGTGACGGACTTGCAAAGTTTATTGAAAAGGATTTAGGTGGTGTTCACCATCGCTTTAAAAGAGGTTATAAAAATGTAATTGACGAGGCAATTCGCCTTGAAAATGAAGAAAAGAAAAATGCACCCCTTGCGATTGAAACTTCGGGTCATGCCGCATTTAAAGAAAACTATTATCTTGATGATGGCGCATATCTTATAACTAAAATCATTATTGAGCTTGCAAAGCTTAATAATGAGGGCAGGTCCATTGAAAGTCTTATTGAAAATCTTGAAACACCAATTGAAGAAAAAGAAGTAAGGTTTACAATCAAATTGGACGATTTCAGAGATTACGGACTTTCTGTTATAGAAGATTTCAAAAAGCTTTGCGAAAATACCGATGGTATAACAGTTGCACCCGTAAATCATGAGGGTGTAAGAGTTAATTTCGATGAAAACTTCGGTGACGGATGGCAGCTTTTAAGAATGAGCGTCCACGAACCTCTCCTTGTTCTCAATTGCGAAAGCAATAAAGAGGATGGAGTAAACCAAATGCTTACTTTCTTTAAAACGTTTATAGAAAAATACGAAATGCTTGATATTTCAAAATTGAATTAAATAAAAGTAGTGTGAATATTATCATCCCTGTTTGCTTTAGCAAATAGGGAGGGGGACCATTGCCAACGGCAATGGTGGTGGGTTGCCACGTTCTCTCTTTACATTGTTGATGAAACTAAAATATCGGGACGGTAAAACCCGTCCCCCTTCCAGGGAATAGAACTCGCACTGCATCGGGATGATGACGCCGCTGCTTGCAGCAAGAGCATTGATGGAGAGAATTCCAAGTGACGGCGGGCAATCGATGAATAT
>JAZNHK010000116.1:0-2693 GCA_045576915.1 Acutalibacteraceae bacterium | reverse complement strand
CTTTACGGTGAAATTTATGAGGGTGTAACCGCCACAGCTCTTGCAGGTGTTATGCCTCCCACAACAGCAATCAGCCGAATGGTTGCCCTCTCTGCAATAACTGCAGTTGTTACCACCTTTATTATGGGTAACCTTTCCGATAAAATGAATAAACGAAAAATTTTCATTTCTGTTGGTTATCTTATCTGGGGTGTTATTACTGCTGCCTTCGGTTTCTTGACAAAAGAAAACATCGGCGGTCTTTTAGGTCTTAGCGACACAGCGCAGATTGTTACCGCAACCGCAATTTCAATTATTGCTATGGACTGCATTATGACCTTTGTCGGTTCAACAAGTAATGACTCTGCCTTTAACGCCTGGATAACAGATATTACAACTCCCAAAAACCGCGCAACTGCTGAAAGTGTGCTATCAATTCTCCCCATTGTTGCAACAGTAGTAGTTGTTGTTCTGGGTGGCATGATTGAACCTCTCGGTGGTTACTCAAACTTTTTCTTCATTCTCGGTGGTTTTGTTATTTTCTGCGGTATTATCGGTCTTTTCACACTCAAAGACTCAAGAAGCGGCGAAAGAAATCCCAATGCAAACTATTGGAAAGACCTTGTTTACGGCTTCAAGCCTTCTGTTATTAAGGAAAACAGCAAACTCTATATTTCACTTGTTGCAGTTGGTATTTACTCTATAGCTGTACAGATTTTCTTCCCTTATCTTCTTATTTATCTTGGCAACCTCGGACTTAAAGTTGAAGACCTTGGTCAGTATCTTACAACACCCGTTCTTATTGCAGCACCATTCATTCTTATCGGTGCAGGAGCACTTATAATCGGTGCCGGTAAATTGATTGACAAAATCGGTAAAAAGAACTTCGTTTTAGTTGCAACAGTTCTTTTCGTTGTTGGTCTTGTTATTGCGGGCTTTGCAGATACACTTGGTGCATTTGGTATTGCCGCAATCCCGCTTCTTACCGGTTATGCTCTTCTTGGTATTATGCTCAACTCCACAGTCCGTGACTATACACCTGAAGACAAAGTCGGTCTTTTCCAGGGTATCAGAATGATTTTCTTTGTTCTTATCCCAATGGTTGTTGGTCCTGCTATCGGTGACGCAGTCTGCAAAGCTGCTGCGAGTGGTGTTTATTTTGAAAACGGAATGGAAAAATATGAGCCCTGTGCCGAAATGTTCCTTGCAGCAGGTATAGTTGCAGTTCTCATGTTTGTCCCTCTCATTATTCTCCGCAAAAAAGGAATTGACAAAAAAGAGGACTAATTTATGAAAACTTTACTACTTTCTTCGCTTAATAAAATTTTTAAAGAAAAAGAACCAAACTTTAAAGAGTTCACCGCCTTTTCTTGCTTAAAAAACGAAAAATTTTCATTTCAGGTTGCTCTTTTAGCTGAAACTGCAGAAGAAACTTCTGTTTCTTTTGAAATTGATTCGGATTTAAAAAGCAATATTACTCCTTATATTGTAAAAAACATCCCTTTCAGGAAAAATAAAAATCATAACTATGATTCATTTCATTATGATGTTAATCGCAAAGAGTTCCCTGATTTGCTTGAACCAACAAAAAAAGTAATAACATTAAAGCAGAACGAATGGACCGCTATCTGGTTCGAATTCAAAGCAGATGCATCTGCAACAGGCAAGCATGATATTAAAATTGCAATTTCAGTAAACAACCAGGTTATTGAGAAATATTTTACACTTAACATCATCGATAAAGAATTGCCCAAGCAAGAGCTTCTTTACACCAACTGGTTCCACAATGACTGCCTTTGCACCTATTATAAGGTTGAGGTTTTCTCAGAGGAATATTGGAGAATTGTTGAAAACTATATAAGAAACGCCGCTGAGCACGGAGTAAATATGCTCTTAACTCCTGTTTTCACCCCACCCCTTGATACTGCGGTAGGCGGTGAACGCCCAACAGTTCAGTTGGTAAAAGTTATAAAGGAAAACAACGAATATTCTTTTGACTTTACAAATTTCAGAAGATATGTGAAGCTTTGCCTCGATTGCGGAATTGAAGCTTTTGAAATTTCACATTTCTTCACTCAATGGGGTGCTAAACACGCACCTAAAATTATTGCAACGGTAAACGGAAAAGAAAAGCAGATTTTCGGTTGGAAAACCAAAGCAAGCGGAACTCCTTATAAAACCTTCTTAGAGGCGTTCGCCCCTGCTTTCAAAAAAGAGGTTGAAGATTTAGGAATTAAAGAAAGATGCTGGTTGCATGTTTCTGATGAACCAAACGAAACGCAGATAACGGAATATAAAAAAGCTGCAAATATACTCAGAGAGCTTTTTGCCGACTTTAATATGCTTGATGCCCTTTCTGATATAAAGTATTTTAAAAATGGCCTTATAAAAACGCCTGTTTGTGGCGAGGATGTTGCCGATATATTCCGTGCAGAAGTAAAAGATTTCTGGACATATTACTGTTGCACACAAATTTTCGATTTCTTGCCCAACAGAATGTTCGTTCAACCCTCTTTACGAAACCGTGTTTTAGGCGTTCTTCTTTATAAATATGACGCCAAGGGCTTTTTACAATGGGGTCACAACTTCTGGTATGCCCAATATTCTAAGCATCCTATAAATCCATTTAAAGTTACCGATGCGGGCGGAAGCTTTCCGGCAGGAGATTCGTTTATGGTTTATCCCGGGAAAAACGGCAAACCCCTTAACTCTCT
>JAZNHK010000115.1:0-12985 GCA_045576915.1 Acutalibacteraceae bacterium | reverse complement strand
AGGGAAGTTATGGTAAGTCCACTTGCGGTACCCAAAATTCTTTGTTCGCTATTCGCTTCACAGAATTTTGACCGCTACGCCAACTCACACTCCCTGCATCCGCCACAGGCGGCGGTCGTGTTCCTTGCCCCCTCCCTATTTGCCCAAAGGCAAACAGGGATGATAAATATCGCGATACTTTTACATACTGATGGCTGGCGACTGGCGACTGGTGACTGGTGACTGGCGACTGGTGGCTGGTGGCTAAATATATTGGAGTGAGGAAAATGTATAAACAAAAACTTTGCCTTTCGGCGAGTAAGTCTTATGGTATCAGCTTGCCGGAGCAGATAAGGTTATTTAAAAAAACAGGCTTTGAAGGATTTTTTGTTCTTTGGGAAAAGGAAATGGATGAGGATATAAAAGAATGCTTTGAGGTTGCCAAAGCGGAAAATATGATTTTTCAGTCCATTCACGCACCCTGGAGCTACTGCCAGGATATGTGGGATGAAAATGAAAAGGAAGATGCGGAGAAAGGCATTGAAGAGTTAAAGCATTGTCTTGACCTTTGCAAAATGTATGATGTTCCCGTACTTGTTTCACACGTTTTTGTGGGCTTTGATATGGAGTATAAGCCAACTGAATTCGGTTTGAAAAATTATGGCAGGGTTATTGACTATGCTGAAAAACTTGGTGTTAAAATCGCCTTTGAAAACACCGAGGGAATTGAATATTTGAAAGCTCTTTTTGAGTGCTATGGTGACAGAGAAGCTATGGGCTTCTGTTGGGATTCCGGTCACGAAATGTGCTATAATTTCAGTGAGGATTTACTTGCTCTTTTCGGTCACAAATTATATGCTACCCATATTAACGATAATTTAGGCGTTAAGGATTATAACGGGAAAATCTTCTGGCACGATGATTTGCATTTGTTACCATTTGATGGTATTGCAGACTGGGATTATAACGCAAAACGCCTTGTAAAATGCGGTTATGATGGGATTTTAACATTTGAACTGAATAAATTCTCAAAACCCGACAGACATGAGAATGATAAGTATTCGAAGATGCCGATTGAGCAGTATGTTGCTGAAGCTTATTGCAGAGCGTGTAAATTTGCTTCGCAAATAATGCGGAATGCTAAGTGCTAAATGCGAAATTAAGCTTCGCGAGGATTAACGATAGAAGAACAAAGTAGATGTAAGGGGACCTTCCTTCGAAGGAAGGGGGACCATCGCTTGCGATGGTGGAAGGTTCTCTACGCGAGCCCTCGAGCGTAGTTGAAGCGAAGCTTCAATTGTAATAAAGTAATAAAGAACAACAATTTTATTACAGTTTCACCTTACGGTGAAAAGACGCTCAAGTGTTCGCGTCAAGAACTCTCCACCGCCCGACCAACTAATTCAAATATTCTATTTGTTCCACGCTATAAACTGAACTGACAACAAATAAAAATCGAAAGGCGGTCCCCCTCTCTTCGAAGAGAGGTAAGGACGCGCCTTTACTTTTTTGTTCTAAAATACTTTTTTTAGAGTGTTGTTATTTTTGCGTTTTCGATTAAATCGGATTTTCTTAAGAAATAATACTGATTTACATATTCTAATGCATAATGGTTTTTCAAGCTTTTAATACCTGTAATATCATTGTATTTTATATGAACTGTTCTTGTTGAGATTGAATCAATTATGTTAACCAGTATTTCATCCTCAAAAAACTCGTATTGATATGTATTAGTAGCAATTCGGGTTCTGTTAGCTTTTATTAACTTTTTGCTTTGCATATATGTAAGAGACATAATAACAGTATATACAAACAGGATAGCTGTAAACAAGCCTGTAAGAAAATCTGAAACAAAGGGTGACAACAATACCAGTATAATCAGCATAAGGAAAATGAATGCATAAATAAACTGAATAGCTACATCTCTTTTACGATTTCCTGTTTGCTTCAAAAAATCCTTAACCTCATCAACTGTGAAATTAAAAGAATATTTTTCAAAGGGCATAATATCACCTCATTACACCAAGCTGACATCTGGCGACTGGCATCTGGCATCTGGCGACTGGCGACTGGTAGCTGAATTATTGTTTAGCTCCGTTATCGAATTTTTCGAGAACCTTAACACTTGCTGCGAAGCAAAGTTCAAGGCATTCCTTGTTAAGTGCGTCGGGTGTATCAAGTCTTGTATGATAGAAATCGGGGAGAGCGTGGCTAAGGGCTGTAACACCTGTTGCTCTGAGACCTGCCTGAGCAAAGGCTGCTGAGTCTGTTGCACCACCGAGAGGCGGAACCATACCTTTTTTACAAGGAATATTCAATTCCTCACAAGCCTCGATGAATAAGTCGGAAACATCCTTATCAACCTTAACAGTACCGTTAAGGTCACGATAGTTAACCATAAGCTCTTCGGTCTGTGTGATTGTATCGTAGGAATAAATGAATGTAGGAACATCATTCATTTCGTCTTTGTGAGCTTCGCTCCAAGCCATTGCACCACGAAGACCTGCTTCCTCACTACCTGTGAAAATAACACCGATTTCAGTGTTTTCAAGCTCAATGTTCTGTTCCTGTAGCATTTTAAGGATACCCATACCGATATAGCAGCCTGAAAGGTTATCGTTAGCACCATCAACAGTTTTGTTTGGGTTCCACATAAAGTAAAGACCAAACCAGAAGGGTACAAAAACAAGGGCAACAAGACCCAGCTTTGTTACGAGGGCACCTTCAAGAACGCCTGCTATTTTTAAAATAGAGATAGCTAGTGTATAGAAAGCACCAAGGAAGCAAACCATCATGTGAATATCAAAGCCGAGATATGTAAATTTGTATTTAAAGGGCCATTCCCATGCACCGTCAGCGTGACCAACAAAGATAATTCTTCTTTTTACTTCACCTGTGGGCTTTTTGAAGCCTGTTGCATTATGACCTGTCTTTTCCTTAAAAAGCTTATCAACTAACTTCTTGTAAAGACCAAACTGCAAGAAGCAAATAACAAGGCCGATTACAATAAATGCAACTGATAAAGCGGGAATAAAGAAATATGAAAGAAGTGCTATAAAGCAACATGTGATTGTGAGATAAATCCATCCGAAGAAGGAACCGGGGTTTTCTTTAAAGCTTTCAACAAATGCTCTGTCGCAACCTAATTCTTTCATTTTTTCTACTGCGTATTCGCAAGCCTGCTGCTCACCCTTTGAGCCAGGGGCTCTTTTTTCAAAGGTGTTGCAGATATATGTGATTTCATCAACCATATATTGGGCGGCTCTGCTTTTGGTTTCAATAATTTTACTTAAATCCATTTCTATCTCTCCTTTTTCAGTATTTATAATACTTAATAATATTATTTTACTAAAAAATAAGACAAAGTCAACAAAAAAATGGTAATATTATCAAATTATTCTATTAAAATATCGCAAAAAACAGGGTAGTGGTTGCTTAAAGGTTTGAAAATATTCTGGGATAGGGTTGTGTGGCGGATTACCTTGGTGTCGCCAAACACAAAAATATGGTCTATGGCACGGCTTTTTACTGTGGTGTTTTCGCCGTGGGAAAGGGTTGGGGCAACATTTTTTGTGTTGCGAAAGGCGGTGCAAAGAATATCATATATAGGTGACGGATTTTTGTTGGTTGTGTTTTTTGCATTGAAATCGCCTAAAGGGAAAACGGGGCAATTAAAAAGGTTTTTCAGCTCTTTTGATAGTGTGATAAGCTCCAATGCCTGTGTTAAGGGCGTTGTGTTATCTGTCAGATTTTCTCCGCTTAAGCTGAAATGGGTGTTGATAACAGCGAATAGCTTATCTGTTTGCTTGTGACGGAAAACTCCCCAGACCATTCTGCGTAAGGGTGAGCTGTCGCCATTTTCAAATACCTTTTCTCCGAAAGCCAGAAGTGTAACTGTTTCGGGATTGTAGATAAGTGTTGTCATAGTATTCAAAACGGCTGTTCTAATGGGGTGGATGAATTTGTACTGGGTGTTGTTATAAATGCAGGCAAACCATTTTCGGCTGACCTCCTGAAGTCCGCAAACATCAGGAGAAAGGCTTTCCAGAGTTTTGCAGACAAGGTCGGCACGAGTCTGGGCAGGGCTACCCTCAAACCCAACAGAATCAGAAAGAATATTATAGGTCATAAGGCGGATTTCTGTTTCTTCGTTTTTATAGTAATTTGAAAGAATGCCGATTTCGTTTATATCTTTTTCTGTAGCAGGATATTGGGAAATGTCACCATAGGTTTTAAGATACATATCTGCACCGGTTAAGAGGAAAAGTATTATTGTTATTATGATTGCGGTGAGTTTAAATAAGTTTTGTTTAATCATAACTTTATTATTTACAGTTTAGGGCGAATAATTATAAAAAATGCGGAGTGCGGAATTAAAGTTGCCAGTCGCCAGCAGATAGCAAATAGCAATTAGCAGTTAGCCAAAAAAAGATTCAGGGCAAAAAATCTTGTCCTGATTCCTTTAATTTTTTATAATGCTGACCGCAGGTCCCGATATTTTGCGTTTTGCACTTTGCATTTTGCATTTATAATATGTTATGAATCTTGAAAAATATTAAAATTATGATATACTTTGATTTAACGAATAAACTAAAATAATTGGTGAACTTATGGAACTTTTTGAAAATAAAATCGAACAGGAAAGAGCGGTGCTTGTGTCTGTTGATACGGGCGAGTTTGATGTGGATTCCTCATTGCTTGAGCTTTCCGAGCTTGCAAGAACTGCCGGTGCAGAGGTTATCTGCGAAATGACTCAGAAAAGAGAGTCGCCTGAGGCGGGTACTTATCTTGGACGAGGTAAGCTCGAGGAGCTTGCGGAATACTGCGAAAACGAAAAGCCCGACCTTGTTATTGTTGACGGTGAGCTTACACCTGCTCAACAGAAGAATATTGAAAGAATAACCGATACAAGAGTTATTGACAGAACAACTCTTATACTTGATATTTTTGCCGCACGTGCATTATCCGGTGAGGGTAAATTGCAGGTTGAGCTGGCTCAGCTCAAATACGCTTTGCCACGCTTGGGCGGTAAGGGTGCTTCAATGTCACGTCTTGGTGGTGGTATTGGTACGCGTGGTCCCGGTGAAACTAAGCTCGAAACTGACCGCCGTCACATAAGACGAAGAATTTCTGCTCTTTCCGAGGATTTGAAAGAGCTTGAAGAAAGACGTGCCCGTCACAGAGAAAGACGTAAAAAAGACGGTGTTGTTACAGTTGCACTTGTTGGTTACACCAATGCAGGTAAATCAACTCTTATGAACACTCTTACAGATGCAGGTGTGCTTGCAGAAAACAAGCTTTTTGCAACCCTTGACCCGACTGCAAGAGCATTGACTCTGCCCGATGGCAGCAGCGTTCTTCTGATTGATACGGTTGGATTTATCCGCCGACTTCCTCATAAGCTTGTTGAAGCTTTTAAATCCACCCTTGATGAGGCGGTTAACGCCAATGTGATTCTTAATATTTGCGATGCCTCCAACGATGAATGTGCAGAGCATTATAAGGTTACAATGGATTTGTTGGAAGAGCTTGGTTGCGGTAATAAGCCGATTATCACTGTTCTCAACAAATGCGACCTTGTAAATGACGTTTCAATCCCCATGACAAATTCTGTAAGAGTTTCTGCTAAAACAGGCGAAGGTCTTACAGAGCTTCTTGAAAAGGTTAAGGAGGCTCTTCCGCCTACAAGAAAGAGAGTTAAAATTCTTCTCCCGTTTTCCATGGGTGGAGTTGGTGCAGAGCTTCGAAAAACAGGTGTTGTTCACTCCGAAGAATACACAGCAGATGGTTTGCTGCTTGATATTACAGCGGAGATTTTTACACTTGAGAAGTATGAGGAATATATTTTATAATAAAATGCGGAATGCGGAATGCGGAGTGCGGAATGCGGAAAGCGGAATGCGGAATGCGGAATGAGCTTCGCGAAAATTAAAAACTCTATAAAATTAAAAGATTCAAGACAATTACTTTTGTCCTGAATCTTTTTTTGTTCTTTATTTAAAGTTAATAAGAAAAATTGTATTTGGAATTATATTATAATGTTTGGAAGCGTAGCTTCCCCAACATGCACCGCAGGTGTATATCATATTTTCGCAGAAAATATATCATGAACTCTGTTTATATCATGTTGCCGTCAGGCAATATATCATTTAAAAATGATATCCGTCTGCGACGGATGATATACCTTCGGCATGATATTCGCTTCGCGAATGATATATTTTGCTTCGCAAAATATTAACTTTACTTACCTTACACTAAAGAGTAATTCTCCGTATGACGGGTAGCACCATTTATCTGATGGGCAGAGAGTTTCTGCACTGTCAACTGCGAAACGCAAGTGTTCCATTACGGGAATAATTCTGTTTTTATAGAACATTGCAGCAGCATCGCTTTCTTCAATTGCTTTAACTTCTCTTGAAAGTCTTTCTAATTCATTTACTGCATTGAAAGCTTCCTTTGAAAGTCCGGAAAGCTCTTTTGCAACTGCCTCTTCATAGGAAGTGTCGATAAATTCGCCAACTTCTCTTTTTGCAATAACTGTATCTGCAAGCTCGTGAATCTGGCGGCTTACACAAGGAAGAATATCCTTCTTTGTCATATCAATCATTGTGAGAACTTCGATGTTAAGATACTTGCAGTATTTTTCGTTTTTGATTTCGTAGTGTGCCTTGATTTCAGCTTCGCTGTAAACACCGTGCTTTGTGTAAAGCTCAATGTTTTTATCGTGGAGCATATAGGGGAGGCAATCGGGTGTTGTTTTAAGGTTGAGAAGACCTCTTTTTTCAGCCTCCTTAACCCAGGCGTCATCATAGCCGTTGCCGTTGAAAATGATTCTCTTATGGTTTTTGATTACTCGTTTTATAAGAGTTTCAATAGCACTATCAAAGTCGGTTGCATTTTCAAGCTCGTCCGCAAACTGTGAAAGAACTTCTGCAACTGCGGTGTTGAGTGTTGTGTTGGGACCGGCAACTGATGCGGAGGAGCCTAACATACGGAACTCGAATTTATTACCTGTAAATGCAAAGGGTGAGGTTCTGTTTCTGTCTGTTGAATCCTTGGGGAAGCGGGGAAGAACGTGAACGCCAACCTTAAGCACTTCTTTTTTCTTTGAACCGTAGTCCTCGTCGTTTTCAATTGCATCAAGAACTGCATTGAGCTCTTCACCAAGGAACATTGAAACAATTGCAGGTGGAGCTTCCTGAGCACCGAGACGATGGTCATTACCTGCGGATGCAATTGAAATACGAAGTAAATCCTGATAATCGTCAACCGCTTTGATTACTGCACAAAGGAAAAGAAGAAACTGTGCATTTTCTGCAGGAGTTTCACCTGGCTCTAAAAGGTTTGCACCTGTGTTAGTAGAAATTGACCAGTTATTATGCTTACCGCTACCATTAACACCTGCAAAGGGCTTTTCGTGAAGTAAGCAAACCATACCATGCTTTTTAGCAATTTTCTGCATCGCTTCCATTGTAATCTGGTTATGGTCTGTGGCAATATTGGTTGTTGCGAAAATTGGAGCTAATTCGTGCTGAGCAGGAGCAGCTTCGTTATGCTCTGTTTTTGCCAGTACGCCTAATTTCCAGAGCTCCTCGTCAAGGTCTGCCATAAACGCCTGAACACGAGGCTTGATTGCACCGTAGTAGTGGTCATCAAGCTCCTGACCTTTAGGTGGCTTTGCACCGAAAAGGGTTCTGCCTGTATAAACGAGGTCTTTTCTTTTATGGAAAACATCTTTATCCACAAGGAAATATTCCTGTTCGGGACCAACTGTTGTTTTTACGGAAACAACGTCGGTATTGCCGAACAATCTTAAAATACGAAGGGTTTGCTTGTTGATTGCTTCCATTGAACGAAGCAGAGGAGTTTTTTTATCGAGAGCATCACCGCCATAGGAGCAGAATGCTGTTGGAATACAAAGAACGCCATCTTTAATAAATGCAAAGGAAGTTGGGTCCCAGGCTGTGTAGCCACGTGCTTCAAATGTTGCACGAAGACCGCCTGATGGGAATGAGGAAGCATCGGACTCGCCTTTAACAAGCTCCTTGCCCGAAAATTCCATTATAATGCCACCATCTTTGGTGGGGGTGATAAAGCTATCGTGCTTTTCTGCAGTAACGCCGGTAAGAGGTTGGAACCAATGGGTGTAATGAGTTGCACCCTTTTCAATTGCCCAATCCTTCATTGCGTTTGCGATTACATTTGCAACATCTAAATCAAGACGGTGACCTGTTTCAAGAGTACGTTCAAGCTCTGCATAGGTTTCTGCAGGTAAACGCTCTTTCATTACTGATGCAGAAAATACATCACAACCAAAAAATTCTGTTACAGCTTTCATTGGTATCCACCCTTTCAAATAACTGTGTGTATTATATAACAAAACATTTTTGTTATCAATAAAAAACTCGAACTTTGTCAAAGTTTTGTGGAATGTTATATATTATTGAGTTATAGGGGGTGGGATTTGGATAAAGTGCGGAATGATGAGTGAGGAATTAAAGTGGCAAGTGGCAAGTTTATGGTAAGCTTCGCTTCCAAACATTATAATGTTGTGTTACTTTTGCGAAGGCGTATCTTTACGTGGCAACCCACCAATAACCTTGCGTTACTTTTACAAAGGGTAATCTTTACGGGGCAACCCACCAACAACCTTGCGTTACTTTTACAAAGGGGAATCTTTACGGGGCAACCCACCAACAACCTTGCGTTACTTTTACAAAGGGGAATCTTTACGGGGCAACCCACCACCAAAAGCTGACGCTTTTGGTCCCCATCCCTATGCCTTCGGCACAGGGATGATAGGCTTCGCAATACTTTTACATACTGACAACTAACTCTGCACTCCACACTCCGCACTTCGCATTCCGCATTTGCTTACACGCATCCTTGTGCTTTCATGGCTTCCGCTACTTTTAAGAAGCCTGCAATATTGGCTCCTGCCATATAATTGCCAGGCATTCCGTATTCCTTTGCCGCATCGTCACAGGAATGAAAAATGGTTACCATAATATCTTTGAGCCTTTCGTCTACCTCTTCAAAGCTCCACATCCTTCTTTCGGAATTCTGGCTCATTTCAAGCCCTGATGTGGCAACTCCCCCTGCGTTAGCTGCTTTGGCAGGTCCGAAGAGAACATTATTCTTTAAAAATATTTCAATGGCTTCAGGGGTGCAGGGCATATTCGCACCCTCAGAAACTGCAATCACCCCGTTATTTACAAGTGTTTGTGCATCGCTTTTGTTAAGCTCATTCTGTGTGGCACAGGGCAGGGCTATTTCACAAGGGATATTCCATATTCCGTTGCAACCCTCATAATACTCTGCTTGTGGCTTGGATTTGATGTATTCCTTTATACGCTTTCTTTGATTGTCCTTTATTTCCTTTATAAGCTCAAGGTCGATGCCGTTTTTGTCATAAATATAGCCGTCGGAATCGGACATTGCAACAACCTTTGCACCCATTTGCGTAGCTTTTTCGTGGGCATAAATTGCCACATTACCCGAGCCTGAAATAACAACTGTTTTATCTTTAAAACTCAATTCGTTGCAGGCGAGCATTTCCTCTGTGAAATAGCATAGTCCGTAGCCTGTGGCTTCTTTTCGTACAAGAGAACCACCAAAATCAAGACCTTTTCCCGTAAGAACACCGGTAAACTGTGTGCGGATTCTTTTATATTGCCCAAAAAGGTACCCGATTTCTCTTGCACCTGTGCCGATATCGCCTGCAGGAATATCGGAATTAGAGCCGATATGCTTATAAAGCTCTGTCATAAAGCTTTGGCAGAATGCCATAACCTCGCGGTCGGATTTACCCTTCGGGTCAAAATCTGAGCCACCCTTTGCACCACCCATGGGAAGGGTGGTAAGGGCATTTTTGAAAATCTGCTCAAAGCCTAAAAATTTTATGATTCCGATATAAACGGATGGATGAAGCCTTATGCCACCCTTGTATGGACCTATAGCGGAATTGAACTGGACACGAAAGCCTCTGTTAACGTGGGTTTCGCCTTTATCGTCAATCCAGGGAACGCGGAATATAATCTGCCTTTCCGGTTCAACCAGCTTTTCAAGTACCCCTGCTTTTACAAGGTCGGGACGCTTTTCAATAACGGGTTCAATGCTTTCAAGCACCTCTGTTACAGCCTGAATAAATTCCGGTTCGTTTGAGTTTCTTTTCTTTACTGTTTCGAGAATGCTTAAAATGTAAGAGTTTTTCATATATAACCACCTTTTGTTTGATAAAATAATTATTTCTTTTAATAAAGTGGTTATACATTTTAAATGCTGAATGGTAAGTGCTAAATAATGCGATAAAGCTAATTATAAAAGTATAAGGAAACAAGACATTAAAATGGCCTGTTTCCTTTAAAACTATAATTAAAATATCGGAAGGATTACTTAGCATTCAGCATTTAGCACTTAGCATTTTACAAAAGGAAGCCTGCTGCAATACCTGCTACTGCTGAAAGAACGATGATTATAATGGGGTGGACTTTTTTGAAAACTAAAATTGTCATTACAACAGCTATTGCAAGAGAAACAATTAAATCGGGGATTACAATACCGCCGAAATCAAAGCCGTTGGGAAGAAAAACGGTCATAACCATTGAAACGAGAGCAGAGCCTATAAGACCGATAACTGCCGGGCGAAGACCTGTCATAACAGAGGAAACAATTTTACTTTCTTTGAACTTTTTATAAAACCTTGCAACAATGAGAATAACTATAAAAGAGGGAAGCACAACACCCAATGTGGCACAGATTGCACCCAAAACGCCACCTGTTTCCATACCTACGTAGGTAGCACAGTTAATAGCAAAAGGTCCCGGGGTGCTTTCGCTTACTGCAATAAAGTTTATAACCTCTTCAATTTCCATCCAGTTGTGGGCAAGAACTTCTTTCTGAATAAGAGGAAGCATTGCATAACCACCGCCAAAGGTGAAAAGACCTATTTTAAAGAAAGTGATGAATAACTCTAAAAATATGTTCATTCTTTAACCCTCCTTTTGATGATAAGAGAGTTAACAAGACCTGCAACACCGCAACCGATAATTACAAAAATTACGTTTATATCGGTGAATGCCGCAAGAACAAATGATGCACCCATAAGAATGTATGAGAAAATACCTTTGGGTACTTTTTTGTACATTGAATAAAGTGCTTTGATAATAAGAGCCAGAACGCCTGCACGAATACCGTTGAAAGCATACTGCACAGCCTTGATATCACTGAATTCGCGAAGCACAAGTGAGATTATTGAAATGATGGTGAATGATGGAAGCACTACACCGGATGTGGCACAGAATGCACCAAAAACACCGCCTATTTTATAACCGATAAAGGTTGCAGAGTTAATGGCAATAGGGCCCGGAGTGCTTTCTGCAATAGCGAAAATATCAAGAATATCTTCGCTGGTAATCCATTTGTGCTTTTCCACCATTTCCTTTTCAATTATGGGAATCATTGCATAGCCACCGCCAAAGGTGAATGCACCGATTTTCAGGAATGTAAGAAAAAGAGTTAAGCAGTTTTTTAGTTTACTTTTCATAGCTTTTTCCTTTCAAAAATATTCTTGTATATTATATTGATGTGGTTGAGATTTGTCAAATAGTATGGTAAAATTAAGTGGAAAGGAAATGAAGTGAAGTGCTAAATGCTAAGTGCTAAGTGCTAAGTGCTAAATGTAGGGGGAAGCTCCGCTTCCAAACATTATTATTGTTTTTCCATAACAAAAGCTTATTCCAATCAATCAACTTGGTTTCAGGTTAAAACCATTCAGAATGATAAAGTTATTTTTTCTATAACTTTTTTATAATTGCCGTGCGTAGCACCCGATATTCAGCACTTAGCATTTAGCATTTAGCACTTTTATAAAAATAAACAGAGGACTAAGAATATATGGATTTTAATGTTGCTAAAAACAGGGCGGAGGAATTGACTAAAATCCTCAACGACTGTATTGACAAATATTATATGGGAAATGAAAGTGATGTATCGGACTATGATTACGATATGATGATGCGTGAGCTTTCTGCCATTGAAGAGGAATTTCCTCAATTGTTAAAGGAGGATTCGCCCACTCACAGAGTTGGCGGTAGCAGTGACACAACCTTTGAAAAGGTTGTTCATAATGTGCGTATGGAAAGCTTGCAGGATGCTTTTTCTGTTGACGAATTAAAGGAATTTGACCAAAGGGTGAAAAAGGTTTTCCCTGCTGCACAATATGTTGTTGAACAAAAAATTGACGGGCTTTCCTGCTCCCTTGAATACCGCGACGGCATTTTAGTCAGGGCATCTACCCGTGGTGATGGTAATGTGGGTGAGGATGTTACGGGAAATGTTAAAACTATCCGTTCCGTTCCTCTTAAACTCAAAGAGGCTCTGCCATATATTGAGGTCCGTGGAGAGGTTTATATGTCCCACGATTCTTTTGATGAGCTTAAAGAAAAGCAGGAATTAAAGGGCGAGAAGGTATTTAAAAATCCAAGAAATGCTGCGTCAGGCTCACTCAGACAGAAAAATCCTAAAATCACAGCAGAAAGAAAACTGGATATTTTTGTTTTTAACATTCAGCAAAAAGAGGGCGGAAAGGATTTACATTCCCATAAAGAAAGCCTTGATTACCTTGGTGAGCTTGGGTTTTCCACCATACCCGAATACACCCTTTGCAATAGCATTGACGAAGCAGTTTCCTGCATAAATGCAATTGGTAATAACAGGGGGAAGCTGTCCTTTGATATTGACGGTGCGGTAATTAAAGTTGATGATTTTTCAATGCGGGAGGAATTGGGTAGCACATCCAAATTCCCCAAATGGGCAGTAGCCTTCAAATATCCTCCTGAGGAAAAGGAAACAAAGCTCCTTGATGTGGAAATTCAGGTGGGCAGAACAGGTGCTTTAACTCCTACTGCCATATTTGAGCCTATTATTCTTGCTGGTACAACTGTTTCAAGGGCAACTCTTAACAATGCGGATTTTATTAAAGAAAAAAATATTGCAATTGGTGAAG
>JAZNHK010000114.1:0-17866 GCA_045576915.1 Acutalibacteraceae bacterium | reverse complement strand
AAAACAAATATTTAAAATCTAACATGGAGGTACTATTCAATAATGGATATGAAAAATTTAAAACAACTGAATCAGATAGAAACCGTGACGAAAGAAACGGTGAAATCATTGACAGAACCGATACAACCGATGTACTTAATGCTGAAACCGGAGCAGTACAATCTGATAGCGAAACACATTTCGTTGACTGGGAAAGCCATTGCAGAGAACACGGTTTCGATATCAAAATTGCCGACCCAAAAAGCTTAGGATCAGATAGTAGAGGAAACAATGAAATCTTATCTGTGGAAAATGATGGATTCGGCAACAGGCAAAATGGACTCAATAGAGTATTCAGTGACGAACAAGTTATCGAAGCAAACGGATTCGTTGGAGAGGTTGGTTCGAGACGAGGTTTGGAAAATGCTGAAGCAACTGAAAGCCAACGACCTAACTCATTGGAAGAGCAAGGTGAAATGGGCACTGATTGGGGCAACCTTGCCGTCAGTGGTTTGTATCTTGCTGCTGACCTTGCAATGATAGGTGAAACTGATAAGGAAGGAGGTAAGAAGAAATATGTTAAGGAACGCAAAAACAAACATAAGAAAAAGCAAACTCAGGAAGATGATGAGAGTATGCAGTTTAGTATGTAAAGAAATCTTCAGGGCGATAAATAATCATAGCGGTGCTTATAAAAAGCGTGGCGATTGGAATATCCCTGACTATGAATTGGAAGCAATAGTAAGATGCTTCTTGCCTGATATTCAAGCGTTCTTTGCCACAGAAGAGGGACAAAAATGCCTCGAAGAGTATAGGGCAAAGAAAAAGGCGAAGGAAAAAGAAAAAGCCGGTATGACGGCTTAAAGCGAAAAAATGGCAGAGAGCGAACGCTCTCTGTCATTTTTCTGTTGTTTGGATGCTGAAAATGTTGTATAATATATGTATAAATTTTTTTAGGGATGGATTATATATGTTAGAAAACAGATTTAATTTAAGTAGAATGAAAAATGTGTATTTTGAAGCTTTGAATTCACCAGATAAATCCTTTGCGTTTGATGTTTTAATAGGTAAAGGTGACTTCTTATTTATGATGTTCCTTGCGGCATCAGATAAAGATGCAAAAGATTTACTTTTCATATATATGCGTAATACCAATGTGTTAAAATCTACAAAGTTATATGGTTCACATAAAAATGGTGATTTTTATATGTATATTAATGATGAATTAAAGGAAAGTCTAATTGCCGAACTTCAACTCGAAGGTAATCGTGGTGACTTCGAGTTTATAAATTTCTTGAACGACATAAATAAAGCATTGCCTTTGACAATTAAGAATGATGAAAAACTCAAAACATTTAGAGAAAACAAAGATACTATTCGCAGATTAGGGGTTGTTGATGAAGCTGAAAAAACAATTTTTATTGGATCAAAAAAATTGAGTAATGGTACCCCTCAAGAAAGAACCTTAAGAAAATTATATATGTATGTAAATGCTGATTATAACACAATATGTGATTATATTAAAATTCTCAAATTGCAAAATAAGACAATCGCTTGGACTACACCTGATCGTCGTGAAAAGGCAGCCGATATATACAAGTTACTTAACGAAGAAAGCAAATAATTATTTCTTTTTGCTATTAAAATTAGGATATGTAATAGAAACGATAAATCCGAACCCATCTCCAACTATGAGAAGGTTCGGATTTATACTGTTTGGTGCGGGTAACAGGACTTGAACCTGCAAGTCTCGCGACATATGGACCTGAACCATACGTGTTTGCCAGTTTCACCATACCCGCATATTAACTTTTTTAGTGTGATTTTAATCACTATTTTATCACTGAATTTGACAGCTTTCAAGCCCTTGCACTTAGGATAGGTTACCTGAATCATACGCGTCTGCCAGTTCCGCCATCCCCGCATATTTAAATAAGAGTGAATAGTGAAGATGTGCTTTTCACTCCTCTTTTTATGGACTTGTATTTTACCACATATATTTTGGTGTGTCAATAAAACAATATTCAGTTTTTGTTTTCTCTTACAAATTTATTAAGCACAGTATACTCACGAAGATAAAGGCTTGCCCTGTCAGTATCTTTACTTTGATAATCGCTGAAAATTTCTATTGCCTTTTCTATATCTACCCAAACAGCCTTTACCTTGTTGTATTTTTCATTTTCTGTTAGTTGTTTCTCACATTCGCCCTGAATTTCGCAAATAAAATAATTGTTTTCCCAAAGAACTTCAAAGGCATATTCTTTAACCTTCACAAATGGTTTTACGGGCTTCACGTTAAACCCTGCTTCTTCCTGCAGTTCTCTTACAACACATTCTTCAAAAGTTTCACCATTTTCCAATCCGCCACCCGGACTCATATAAACACCTGTTCTTTCCTCATAAGACAAAAGAACCTTTCCGTCTTTTACAACTAAACCTCTGCAACCTACTCTTACTCTTTCGGGAGGATAGGTATATGACCTTGCAAATTGTTTTATTATTTCAAATTTATTTTCTTCTTTCATTTTACCACCTATTTTCTTTATAAATTGATTATAATACCTGGTACAAAAAAAAGCAACATTGACACTTAAACTTATAAATGATATCATTTTTACAATATTTTTATTCAGGTGATATTATGTCAATCTACCCCAATCCATTCATACCGGAACGTGCAGACCCGTATATTTTTAAAGGGCCTGACGGATTTTATTATTTTACCGCATCTTACCCTGCCTATCTTAACGCGGATAGCGGTTATGACAGGATAATTCTACGCAAAAGTGAAACCGTTATAGGGTTAAAGGATGCCGAAGAAAAAACAATCTGGTCAGCTCACGAAAAAGGTACTATGGCAAAGCATATATGGGCACCTGAAATTCATTTTATTAGCAAAAAGTGGTATATTTTCTTTGCCGCAGGTGATTCAGACAGTATCTGGAATATCCGCCCTTATGTTCTGCAATGCACCGGTGCAGACCCTATCTGTGACTCTTGGGAAGAAAAGGGTAAAATGCAATCCTGCGAGGATGATGACTTTTCCTTCACAGACTTTTCTCTTGATATGACATATTTTGAAAACAACTCAAAGCATTTTCTTATCTGGGCACAAAAGCTTGGTGATTCCTCTCTTTTTATGGCAGAAATCAACCCCGACCAGCCTTGGAAACTTATTTCAAAACCAATCCTTTTGACCAAACCTGAATACGATTGGGAAAAAATCCGTTTTGCGGTAAACGAAGGACCGGCAGTCCTTAAAACCGACGATAAAATCTTTGTTTTCTTTTCTGCATCCGGAACAGGCGAGGAATACTGTATGGGTATGCTTTATGCTAACAAGAATGCAGATTTAATGAATATTTCTTCCTGGGAAAAACTACCCCATCCCATTCTTGAAACTAAAGATTTGGTTAATGAAGCAGGACCCGGTCACAATAGCTTTGCTCTTGACGAAAACGGAAAACTTTTATTAGTTTATCACGCTCGTCCATCATCCCACGCACAGAAAAAATGCGGAACTTTTTGTGACGAAGTACTTTATGACCCTTGCCGTCACGCAAGAATCAAAGAAGTGAACTTTGATAAGAATGGTTTCCCGACATTAAAATTCTTGTTTTAATATATTGTTTGTGTTATAATAAACTTCAGTTATAAAATGTTTCGGAGGTGTATTCGGTGAAAAAAATCGACCCAACGGTTTTAAAAGAAACAGGCTATATTGCAACAATGGTTTTCATATTCAGCCTTTTGTTGCAATCTGTGTTTTTGATAATCGGTAAATGGGATTACACCGTTCTTACAGGTAACCTTTTAGGCTTTGTTGCCGCCGTAGGAAATTTTTTTCTTATGGGCCTTTCAGTTCAGTCTTCTCTGAGTAAAGAAGAAAAAGATGCAAAAAATTTAATGAAGCTTTCTCAATCATTAAGATTACTTCTTATTTTTGTGATTGCACTTATTGGTTATCTTGTTCCCGTTTTCAATACAATTTCGGTGCTTATCCCTCTGCTTTTCCCGAGAATTGCAGTAGCTTTAAGACCCGTTTTTATGAAAAAGAAATAACTTCGTTCATTATACAAAGAGGTGATGCGTTTGCAAACTTCAAAATTAAAATTCAAGGTGGTAGACATTTTCTACATTGTTATGATGATTCTGCCAATTGTATGCGGTATTGTTCTTCAGGTGCTTACAGAACCGCCATCAACGGAAATCACCATAACAGGTGCGAGAATTTTCTTCACCATACCAATGCCCTTGCAGGATTTTCCCGTTACCGAATCTCAGGTCAACTCCGCATTGGTGCTCATAACCCTTTTCTTCTTCTGCCGTTTTATTACCCACGGCATAAGTGAAAAGGCAAACCTTAAAAGGCAACATATTGCAGAACTTGCAGTTGAAAAAATTGATGGTATGGTTCTTGAAAATATGGGTGAATATTTTAAAGGCTATTCCCCTTTTATTCTTGCAATTATGCTTCTTTCCGCCTGTTCAAGCCTTTTATCTCTGTTTGGTCTTTTTCCGCCAACATCAGATATTAACATTGTCGGTGGTTGGGCAATCCTCGTTTTCTTTATTATAACCTATTACAAAATGAAATGTGGACCATTGAATTATCTCAAAGGCTTTACTCAGCCCGTTGCATTTTTAGCTCCCATTAACTTCATCAGCGAATTTGCAACTCCCATTTCAATGTCCTTCCGTCATTACGGAAACGTTCTTTCGGGAACAGTTATTTCAACACTTCTGGCATTTGCACTTGGTAGCCTTTCAAATAAGCTTTTAGGTGCATTACCCGGATTTTTAGCAGATATCCCCATTTTCCAGGTCGGTATTCCTGCGGTGCTTTCCGTTTACTTTGACGTTTTCAGTGGATGTCTTCAGGCATTCATTTTCGCAATGCTGACAATGCTCAATGTTTCGGGAGCATTTGATTTCGAACTTTATGAAAAAAGAAAGCAGAAAAAGCTTTCAAAAAATAAATAATGTGAGAGGATTAAAACTCTCTCACAAAAAACAAATTAAATTTTTGGAGGAAATATTATGGAACTCGCACTCGGTATTATTTTAGGATGTTGCGCTCTCGGCGCAGGTTTAGCAATGATTGCAGGTATCGGCCCCGGTATCGGTGAAGGTAACGCAGTTGCAAAGGCTTGTGAAGCTATCGGCCGTCAGCCCGAAAGCAAAGGTGCTGTTACAACAACAATGCTTATGGGTTGTGCTGTTGCAGAAACAACAGGTCTTTATGCTCTTGTTATTGCAATTCTTCTCATTTTCGTTGCACCCAGACTTCTTGTTAACATTCTCGTTGAAACAATGCAATCTCTTTAATTCCACAAAAATTTAAAGAGAAAATTGGAGTAAAGCATTATGCAAACATTAGACGTTATTTCAATAAATATATGGCAAATGCTTGTTTCTCTTGCTAATCTTGCACTTCTCTTCTGGGGAGTAAAGAAATTTCTTTATAAACCCGTCAAGAAAATGCTCAAAGCCCGCCAGGATGCCATTGATGTGCAATATAGCGAAGCAGAAAATGCAAAAAATGAAGCTTTGTCAGAGAAAAAAGCATATGAAGAAAAACTGTCAGGAGCGAAATCCGAAGCTGACGGTATAATTCAGTCTGCAGTAAATCTTGCTAAAGCGAGAGAAAACGAAATTCTCGAAAAAGCAAAAAGTGATGCAGATGTTATTGTTCGTCAGGCAAAAGAGGATGCACAGTTAGAAATGACAAAGGCAGAAGAAAGCATTAAGCGTGAAATTGTTGATGTAAGCACAGTTCTTACAAGCAAAATTCTCGAACGTGAAATCAATTCTGACGACCATAAGCAGATTATCGACTCCTTTATTGAGGAAATAGGTGACGGCTATGACACAAACTAACAAAGAGTATGCATCTGCTCTTTTTACTCTTGCAACAGAGAACAATGCCGTTGACGAATACGAAAAAAGTCTTCTTGAAATCGGAAAAATCTTCAAAGAAAATCCCGATTATATTAAGGTTCTTGAATCCCCTGCCATTCCCTTGTCCGAAAGAGTTGCGTTTATTGATAAGGCTTTTGAAAGCAGCTATACGGAATATCTTGTGTCCTTTATAAAAGTGCTTTGCGAAAACGGACATATTACGGAAATATGCAGTTGTATCGAGGCGTTCTGCGACCTTGTAAGAATTTACAAAAACCGTACAATTGCTACGGTTTATTATGTTGAACCTCTGACTGTTGAACAAAAAACTGCACTTATTGAAAAATTGCAGAAAATAAGCGGTAAGGTTATTGAACCCGAATTTATTAAAGACGAAAGTCTTATCGGTGGTATCAAGGTTCAGATTGATGATAAAATTTTCGACGGTAGTATTAAAAATCGTCTTAATAAAGCAAAGGGAGTGATAAGCGAATGAATAATCCCGGCGAAATCAGCAGTATTATTAAAAGCCAGATAGAAAATTATAAATCCCGAGTTGAAATGACTGAAACAGGTAAGGTTATTCTTGTTGGTGACGGTATTGCCAGAGTATATGGTCTCTCTAACTGTATGGCTAACGAGCTTCTTGAATTTGAAGACGGCTCTTTCGGTATGGCACAGAACCTTGAAGAAGAAACTGTTTCCGTTGCTGTTCTTTCAAACAAAAACAATATACGCGAGGGCTCATCCGTAAAAAGAACAGGTAAGGTTCTTTCTGTTCCTGTTGGTGAAAAGCTTCTTGGCAGAGTTGTTAATGCTCTGGGCGAACCCATTGATGGAAAAGGACCTATTCAATACAGTTCTACCCGCCCTATTGAATCAGAAGCACCCGGTATCATTGAACGCGAAAGCGTTAATGTTCCCTTGCAGACAGGTATCAAGGCTATCGACAGTATGATTCCCATCGGCAGAGGCCAGCGTGAGCTTATTATCGGTGACCGCCAGACAGGTAAAACTGAAATTGCTATTGATACAATAATCAACCAGAAAAACTCCGACGTCATCTGTATTTATGTTGCTATCGGACAGAAGAGTACATCTGTTGCTCAATTGGCAAACGAACTTAACAGAAACGGTGCTTTAGCTTATACAATTATCGTTTCTGCTACTGCTTCCGAAAGTGCACCTCTTCAATATATTGCTCCTTACAGCGGTTGTGCTATGGCTGAATATTTCCGCGAGCAAGGTAAAGACGTTTTAATCATATATGATGATTTGAGCAAACACGCGGTTGCATACCGTGCACTTTCTCTCCTTATTCGTCGCCCTCCCGGACGTGAAGCATATCCCGGTGACGTTTTCTATCTTCACTCACGACTTCTTGAACGTGCGGCTTGTGTTGCAAAAGAATACGGCGGTGGTTCAATTACCGCTCTTCCCATTATCGAAACACAATCCGGTGACGTTTCCGCATATATTCCTACCAACGTAATTTCAATTACAGACGGTCAGATATTCCTTGAAACCGAGCTTTTCCATTCAGGTATTATGCCCGCTATTAACCCGGGTATTTCCGTTAGCCGTGTTGGTGGTTCAGCACAGTTAAAGGCTATGAAAAAGGTTTCCGGCGAACTCAAGCTTCTCTATTCACAGTATCGTGAACTTCAATCTTTTGCTCAGTTCGGAAGTGACTTGGATGCTGATACAAAAGCAAGACTTGCTTTAGGTGAGCGTATAGTTGAAGTTCTCAAGCAGGGCAGAAACGCACCCGTTCGCGTTGGTTGTCAGGTTGCAATTGTTTATGCGGCAATCAAAGGTTATCTGGATTCCGTGCCCGTTTCAAAGGTTCACGAATACGAACACAATCTTTTCTTAAAGCTTGAAAATGAAAAGGGCGAATGGCTCAAACGAATTGAAGCAGGTGACTATGACGAAGCTGACGAGGAAGAACTTAAAGCAGTTCTTTCAGAAATGTAGGTGTAAGCTATGGCAGGAAACACAAAAGCACTTCGTGTAAGAATAAAAAGCGTTAACTCCACTTTGCAGCTTACAAAGGCAATGGAGCTTGTGGCATCTTCAAAAATCCGCCGTGCTAACGAGGCAATGCAAAAATCGAGAGAATATACCGCCTCTTTGGAAAA
This sequence comes from Acutalibacteraceae bacterium, assembly GCA_045576915.1. GTDB lineage: Bacteria > Bacillota > Clostridia > Oscillospirales > Acutalibacteraceae > DTU089. The sequence goes on along the minus strand of JAZNHK010000114.1, from coordinate 9,845 downwards.
ATCAATTTCTCTCCTTACAAGTGAAAAGGAATGTTTAAAAAGTCCTTATATGCGACAGAGCGAAACTTCTCGCACGAAGATAATTGTTATCGCAGGTGACAGAGGTCTTGCGGGTGGCTACAATGCAAACGTTTTCAGACTTTGTGCCTCTTTCACAGATGCAGAATTTATTCCCATCGGCAAAAGAGCTTGCGAGAGATTTGATAAAGAGATTAACTCCTCTGAGCACTTCTCTTTTTCTGATGCGGCAGTTCTTGCAGACCAACTTTGCAAGGATTTTCAAGAAGAGAAATTTGATAAATTAGGTGTTATTTATACAAAATATAACTCCGTTATGTCCTGGGATGCTCAAATCAAATGGCTTCTTCCTTTCGAAAAAAGCGAAAAAGACAGTACTGTAAGTGCTGTTTTCGAGCCTGACCACCTTACAGTTCTTAACCTTACTGTTCGCGAATATGTGGCAGGAATTTTAATCGCTTGTTTAAGAGAAAGCTTTGCTTGTGAGGTTGCTTCAAGACGAATTGCTATGGACTCTGCAGGTAAAAACGCAAAACAAATGATAGACGATTTAGGTCTTCAATATAACCGTGCCCGACAAGGTGCAATTACCCAGGAAATTACTGAAATTGTTGCCGGTAGTGGCAATTAACACCAAAATTAAGAGGTGAATACATTGGAAAAATTAACTGTGGGAAAAGTTGTTCAGGTTATGGGCCCCGTTGTTGACGTAAGGTTTAACGAGGGGGAACTTCCTGAAATTCTCAACGCACTTACTATACCCATTGGTGACAGAACTTTGACTGTTGAGGTTGCTCAGCACATCGGTGACAATACCGCAAGATGTATTGCTATGGCTTCTACCGATGGTCTTCAAAGAGGTACACCCGTTACTGATACAGGTGCACCTATTTCCGTTCCCGTTGGTCGCGAAACCTTAGGACGAATTTTCAATGTCTTAGGTGACGCGGTTGACAATATTCCCAACCCCGAAACTGCAGAAAAATGGAGCATTCACCGTTCCGCTCCTGCTTATGATGAACTTGCCACAAGTGCAGAAATTTTTGAAACAGGTATCAAGGTTATTGACCTTGTTTGCCCCTATTCAAAGGGTGGTAAAATCGGTCTTTTCGGCGGTGCAGGCGTTGGTAAAACAGTTCTTATTATGGAGCTTATCAATAATATCGCAAAAGAGCATGGTGGTATTTCCGTTTTCTCAGGTGTTGGTGAGCGTACCCGCGAAGGTAATGACTTATACTGCGAAATGAAAGAGTCGGGAGTTATCAATAACACCGCTCTCGTTTACGGACAAATGAACGAACCCCCTGGAGCACGTATGAGAGTTGCTCTTTCCGGTCTTACAATGGCAGAATATTTCCGTGATACAGAAGGTCAGGACGTTCTTCTTTTCATTGATAACATTTTCCGTTTCACTCAGGCAGGTTCAGAGGTTTCCGCACTTTTAGGCAGAATGCCCTCCGCCGTTGGTTATCAGCCAACCCTCGCAACTGAAATGGGTGCTTTGCAGGAAAGAATTACATCCACTAAAAAAGGTTCTATCACATCTATTCAAGCAGTTTATGTTCCTGCAGATGACCTTACAGACCCTGCTCCTGCAACAACCTTTGCTCACCTTGATGCAACAACGGTTCTTGCAAGAAATATCGCATCTCAAGGTATTTATCCTGCAGTTGACCCCCTGGAATCTTCAAGCCGTATTCTCTCCCCCGAAATTGTTGGCGAAGAGCATTACTATGTTGCTAAAGAAGTTCAGAGAATTCTTCAGAGATATAATGAGCTTATGGACATCATCGCAATTATGGGTATGGATGAGCTTTCCGATGAAGATAAGCTTCTTGTTCAGAGAGCAAGAAAAATTCAGCGATTCCTTTCCCAACCCTTTGATGTTTCCGAAAAGTTTACAGGTATCAAGGGTAAATACGTTCCCATAAGCGAAACTGTTCGCGGTTTCAAAGAAATTATTGAGGGTAAGCACGATGATTTGCCCGAATCTGCTTTCCTTTTCGTTGGTACAATTGAGGAAGCAGTTGAAAAAGCAAAGAAGGTGCAGAGGTGAACACATTTCACTTAACAGTATCTTCCCCTGACGGAAACAAATTTGACGGTGAGGTCTTTAAATTTGATGTTCGCGGTGTTGAGGGTGAGCTTGCAGTTATGGCAGGTCACATTCCCTTTATCACGTCGGTTATTAAATCGCCTTGCACAATTTGGCTCGACGAAGATAAAAAGAAAACGGCAGTATCTGACGGCGGTTTACTTACCGTTGATACTGACCGAGTAACCTTTATTTCAGGGTCATTTGAATTTGATGATTAAGTATTAATCCCATTAACTTTTCAAGAATGAAATGTTAATGGGATTACATTTTTATTTCAATTTTTCCAACTTGTTTGTATCTGCAATAACAATGAGTTTCATATTTTGTTCTAATGGCATTTCGGGGTCAATGCTTGTAATAACCTCTTCGCCCTTTAAAATTGCAACCACGTTGATGGAATATTTCTTTCTTAAATTGAGCTCTATAAGATTTTTCCCAACCCATTGAGGCTTCATATCACACTCAACCATAGAAACATCTTTTGAAAGTTCAACTATATCAACAAAGCCCGAGCTTAAAAGGTTTTTTCCAAGTCTTGTTCCTGCCTCTTTTTCGGGGAAAACGACTTTGTCTGCTCCAACTCTATAAAAAATCTTGCCGTGCATTTCTTCAACACATTTTGCAATAACGGTTTTTACCCCTGCTTCTTTACAAAGAGTTATTGCCATAACCGTCGCTTCAAGGCTGTTTGCCATTGCTATAATAACAACATCAACCTCTTCAATATCAAGTTTATCAATTACTTCGGGGTCGGTAACATCAGCACATTTGCAAACGGGAATTGTTTGTGCCGCGTCATTTACTAATTCTTCGTTAATATCAACAGCAATAACCTCTGCACCGCTTCTTACAAGCTCTTCTGCAACGGCTCTGCCGTATCTGCCAAGACCAAAAACCGCATAAGTTTTATTTATACTCATACTATTCACCTTTCATCCTACGCTTATATCCTCAACGGGGTTTTTAATTATGTTGGATTTTTGTTTTTTCAAATTAAGTGCCACTGCCAACGAAATAGGTCCTACACGGCCGAAATACATTGTGGCAATAATTATAATTTTACCCATAGTATTCAAAGATGCTGTCAAATTTCTTGTAAGTCCAACTGTTGCAGTTGCACTTACTGTTTCGTAAAGAATATCAATAACACTTGCATCCGTTACCGCTGAAAGAAGAATTGTTGACATAAACATAATAAAAAATGATGTGCATATAACTGCCACAGCTTTGCTTGTGGCTTGTTTTGACAAAGTTCTATTAAACATTGTAACATCATTTTTATTTTTAATAGCAGAAATTGCCGCCGCAACAACAACGGTTATTGTTACAGTTTTAACTCCACCTGCCGTACCAACCGGGGAACCTCCTATAAACATAAGAATCACGGAAATAAGTGCTGAACCATTTGACAAATTCTCTTGAGAAACAGTAAAAAATCCTGCGGTTCTTGTGGTTACAGATTGAAAAATTGAAGCCTGAATTTTTTGAAACAAAGTAAAATCTTTCATTGTAAGCGGATTGTTATACTCAAAAAGGAATATACACAATGCTCCGCCGAAAATCAAAATAAAAGTAGTTACAAGAGCAATTTTACTGTGAAGAGTCAATGACTTGAAAAACTTAATATTTTTTTGCTTTTTCATTTTCAAAACTCTTATAACATCCCACCAGACAATGTAACCGATGCCACTTAAAAAGATTAAAAGGCATGTGGTAAAATTGATTATGGGATTATGAACATAGCTTGCAAGACTATCGGGAGCAATTATATCAATACCCGCATTGCAAAATGCAGAAATTGCTGTAAAAAAGGAAATCCAGATACCCTTTAACCCAAATTCGGGAACAAACACAGTCATATAAAGAAGAGCTCCGATGCCCTCAACAAAAAATGTTCCCAGAACAACTTTTTTAACAAATTGAGAAAGACCCGAAAGAGTATTTAGGTTAAAAGCATCCTGAATAAGAAGTCTGTCAGAAAGCCCCATTTTCTTATGCAACATCATTGCAAGACCTGCTATTACGGTAATCACGCCGAGACCACCGATTTGAATTAAAAAGAGAATTACAATATGCCCGAAAGTGCTCCAAGCGGAAAACGTGGGTACAACCACAAGTCCCGTTACACAAGTAGCAGTTGTTGAAGTAAAAAGGGCATCAATAAAGGAAGTCCACTCCCCTGTTGCAGAGCTTATTGGAAGTGAAAGCAAAACGCCACCCAAAAGCACTGCCAAGAAAAAGCTTAAAAGTATTATATGAGTAGTAGAAAGAGATATCTTTGACTTTTTCATACTTCACCTTTCTTAATTTTTGATGTTACAATTATAACACACATATCATTTTTTACAATAATCTTATTAAATTCTTATAATATATTATCTGTTGTAAAATACCTTACAATATGCTACACTTTTAAAAAGAACTTTTTGGAGTGATATTATGCCATATTTATTTGTTCATTTTAAAGAAAAAATCACTGTTGATGGCGAAGCTGTTTATTTTGGTATCAGTAAAGACGGCTTGAATTGGGAAAAGGTTAACGACGGAAATCCCATTCTCATGAGCAATCTTGGCGATAAGGGCTGCCGTGATATTGAAATAATAAGACTTCATACAGGTGGCTTTGTTATTCTTACAACTGACCTTTGCATTGTAAGTAAAATGGATGAAAATTATAATGTTGACTGGAAGCAAATCAACAGCCACGGCAGTAAATGTCTTTCTATGTGGAAAACTGATGATCTTGTTAATTTCTCGGAACAAAAGCTGATTCATTTCGGCAGAGATGATTTTGGTTGCTTGTGGGCACCAGAAATTTTCTTTGATAAAGAAAATGAAGAATACCTTATTCACTGGGGTTCAACAATTGCAGAAGATAATTTCACTCATATGTCAATTTATTGTTGTATCACCAAGGATTTTGAAACCTTTTCCGAACCAAAACTTTATTTTACAAAAGACAATGAAATTCTGGACTCCCATATTACAAAAGTAGGCGATACTTACCACCTTTTTTATAAAAATGCTCATAATCCCGGTATGAATATGCACTCTACATCCAAAAATCTTTTCGGACCATTTGAACATGATGAAAGTTTTCAGGAGTATATGGAAAAGAACGTTCCCGGTCCCGGTGCTTATGAAGGTCCGACAACCTATACACTTCCTGACGGAAGATGGTGCCTGATGCTGGACTTTTTTGGTTGTGAAAAAGAAAAAATGGGCTATGTCCCCTTTGTTTCACCAAAACCGGGTGATATGAACTTTTCCCGTGCAGATGAAGAATTTTATTTCCCCTATGGTTTCAAACACGGAAAAGTTATTGAAATAACTGAAGAAGAATACGAAAGATTAAAAAGCATATAATCAAAAAACTCTTGCTGTTTGAAAGCAAGAGTTTTTTGATTTTAATATAACGCTTCACGTTTTCTTTTTTTAATGAACTTATACAGTGCAAAGGTTGTAACAAGCACTGCTGTAACAGAAAGACCAATATACGCATCAAGATTTGAGTTACCCTCAATTTTAAGCTCATTCCAGAGCATATTCATATAGTTCTGTGTTTCATAATCAAGATTCTGGAACATTTCAGTTCTGGGGATATCTTTTTCATCGGGATAAAGAACAGGATTTCCCTTTAAATCATAATCTTCTGATTCAAGAACATTTGAATGAGGAGTTGCATAGCAAAGATAGTTGGCATTTGCAACTGCTATTTCCTCTTCAAGCATAAAGTTAATATAAAGCTCTGCTGCCTCCTTGTTTTCTGCGTTTTTGGGAACGCACATTGCATCAACAAAGAAGTTAACACCCTCTTTGGGATAAACAAAAGCAAGGTCAGGGTTAACATCATACATTGTAAGGAAATCGCCTGCATAATAGGGTGCAAGAGCAGCTTCACCGTTTTCCATTTTGTTGAAAACTTCATCCATAACATAGGAAGAAACCAAGTGGTTTTGTGCCTTTAAGGCTTCAATTGCTTTATCCCAATCTTCGAGATTATGGGTGTTTATACTCTGACCCAAATAACATTGTGCAACGCCAAAAGCATCACGAGGGTTATTGAACATAAGAATTTCTCCGGCATATTTTTCATCCCAGAGAATACCCCAGCTATCAGGAGCTTCTTTTACAATTTTTGTGTTGTAAATAAGCCCTACCATACCAACTGTATATGGTACAGAATATTTATTATCGGGGTCATAGTAAAGATTACGGTATTTTTCGAGAACGTATTTATAGTTAGGAATATTGGAGAAATCCAGCTCTGCCAACATATCCTCCTCAATAAGCTTTGCAATCATATAATCCGATGGAATTATAACATCGTAGTTTGCTCCACCACTTTGAAGCTTGTTATACATATTCTCGTTGCTTTCATAGTTTGAGTAGTTAACTGTTATTCCGTAACGTTTTTCAAATTCCTTGTTAACATCAAGAGTGCCTTCGGAACCATCAGAGATATATTCGCCCCAGTTATAAACATTAAGAGTTGTACCTTCAAGGTGGGAATAATCCTTTTTCTCTCCTGCAAAACATGGCACAACAGTAAAACTGAAAAGAATTAAGCTGAATAGTACTGAAAAAAAGCGTTTCATCATTTTGCACCGCCTTTTTTTCCGTTTTTCTTATCTCCCCTTGAAGAAATAACATTTGAAACAACTAAAAGTACAAGTATTGCAAGGAAGATAAGAGTTGAAAGTGCATACATATCCGGTGTAACACGACGCTTTGTCATAGAGAAAATTCTTATGGGCAAGGTCTGTGAACTTGTACCGCTTACAAAGTAACTAATAATAAAATCATCAATTGAAAGAGTAAACGCCATCATAAGACCGGAAATAATACCGGGCATGATTGCCGGAAGAACAACTTTGTAAAATGCCTGGAAAGGTGTGCAACCCAAATCCTGAGCCGCTTCTGAAAGGTGAGCATCAGTTTGTTTCAATTTGGGCAGAACATTAAGAATAACATAAGGAAGCTCAAATGTTACATGGGCAATTGTAAGAGTGGCAAAACCGAGAGTACCAGTTTTACCGAATAATCCACCAATGAAAACGAAAAGGAGCATCATTGCAATACCTGTAACAATTTCAGGATTCATCATAGGAATATTTGTAACAGTCATAATGCTGCTTTTCACAAGTTTGTTTTTATAGCCGAAAATTGCCGTTGCCGCAGCAGTACCCATAACAGTTGAAATAATTGAAGAAATAACCGCAATAATCAATGAGTTTTTGAATGCGGTGAGAGTTGCAGCATCTCGGAAAAGCTCTTCATACCAATGGAGAGAAAAGCCCTCAAAAACTGCCGTACTTTTTCCCGAGTTGAAGCTGAAAAGAATAAGAACTGCAATAGGAGCATAAAGGAAAAGGAAAACAAGTGCGGTATAAAGCTTACCACCGAAAGAGGTTTTCTTTGTCATATTACAACACCTCCATCGTCATCGGAAAACTTATTCATAACTGCAAGACAAACAAAAATAAGTATCATCAGAACAAAGGAAAGCGATGCACCCAAATTAAAGTTGTTTGCCGTCTGGAACTGAGTTTCAATAATATCACCAATAAGAGTTGTTCCTGTTCCGCCTAATTTCTGTGAAATAAAGAATGTACTTACAGACGGAACAAAAACCATTGTAAAGCCTGAAACAATACCGGGAACGCTTAAAGGAACAGTAACATTTCTGAAAACATCAAGCTTGTTTCCGCCTAAATCCTGAGCTGCTTCAACGAGAGAACGATCTGCTTTGAGCATAACGGTATAAATAGGCAAAATCATATAGGGCAAGAAGTTATAAACCATACCAAGAACAACTGCACCACGTGTGTTTATAAGGTGAACTGGTTCAAGGTTTAAGCTTGTTAAATTGTTAATACTTTCAACAAGATAGTTAAGACCTGTTGTCAGAAAACCATTATCCTCTAAAATTGTCATCCATGAATATGTTCTCAAAAGAAAGTTCATCCACATAGGAAGCATAATAAGCATTGTCATTCTGCTTTGCTTTTCCGGGCCCTTTGAAGCCATAATCATTGCAAGAGGATATGCAACAACAAGGCTAATGACAGTAGCCAAAAGCCCTAACCAGATTGAAAGAACTATTGTATCGGTATATTTGCCGATACTGAGCATATTATCAAAAGTAAAATTACCGCTTTTGTCGGTAAAAGCATAGTAGGCAACCATACAGAGAGGAACGAGAATAAAGAGAACCGCCCAAACAATGTATGGAGCACCTGCTAAGCGAGTCATAAGAGAAGATTTTTTCTTCATCGCAAGCACTCCTTTGAAAATATTTGGAAAGGTTTTTATTCGTCCTCTTCCTCATAAGTAGCGTCAGAAAGCTCATCAAATTCTTCACTGAATGAACTATAGTCGCCATAAAGACCGGAGTACTTGGATTTTTTCATAATGTGAATAGCATCTGGAATGATGTTAAGACCGATTGTTGAACCAACAGTCTGATTGTGTGTTGATTCAATCATCCACTTAAAGCCCTTGATTTCAACAATAATTTCATAATAATCGCCTTTAAATGTTGTTGAGGTAACAACACCTGAAATCATAGCCTCTTCTACGGGAACAACATCAACATCCTCGGGGCGTACAACAACATCAACCTCTTCGTCAACGCCGAAGCCCTTATCAAGACATTTAAACTTATGTCCTGCCATTTCAACCCAGAAGTCAGCACGCATAACACCTTCAATGATATTACTTTCACCGATGAAATCTGCAACGAAAGCATTCTTGGGCTCATTGTAGATATCTGTAGGTGTACCGATTTGCTGAATAACGCCCGAGTCCATAACAACAATTGTATCGGACATTGAAAGGGCTTCCTCCTGGTCGTGAGTAACATAAATAAATGTGATTCCCAAACGCTTCTGAATATTTTTAAGCTCAACCTGCATATCTTTACGAAGCTTAAGATCAAGAGCACCTAAAGGTTCATCAAGAAGAAGAACTCTGGGCTTAACAACAAGAGCACGTGCAATAGCAACACGCTGTTGCTGACCACCTGAAAGAGAAGATATATTTCTACGCTCAAATCCCTTAAGGTTTACAAGGGCAAGCATTTCTGTTACAGCCTCTTTAATTTCCTTCTCAGGAGTCTTTTTAAGGCGAAGACCAAAAGCGATATTCTCATAAACATTCAAGTGAGGGAAAAGAGCGTAACGCTGAAAAATGGTGTTCAATTGCCTTTTATGAGGCGGAACACCATTTATTACTTTACCATCAAAGATAACATCGCCCGAATCTGGTTCCTGGAACCCGGCAATAATTCGAAGCGTAGTTGTCTTACCGCAACCGGAAGGACCTAAAAAGGTGATAAACTCCTTGTCACGGATATATAAATTCATATTATCGATAATCGTTTCGCCATCAAAGGAAACGGAAATATTCTTTAAATCAATAATGTTGTTGGACAATTATGCAGCCCCTTTCCGCAAATTAAGAATAGAATTCAGCATTTTCACACTGCATTCATTAAAGAAAAAACCACCTACCCAAAGAACCCGTAATATAATTCTTCAAATTGGTGAATTTTTAATTTGTCCGTGGCATCAACAAAGTGGAACCCGTGACTGACAGACTATACAATATTATAGTTTTAATTTGCACTTTTAATATATCTATATTTGCGTAAAATGTCAATATATTTTTAAAATTGTTGCAAAATAAATTTTTTTGAAAAACAGATGAATTAAACGCAATAAAATAA
>JAZNHK010000113.1:0-9700 GCA_045576915.1 Acutalibacteraceae bacterium | reverse complement strand
TCAACATTACTTATTTAATTATTTGATTATAACATAAATTTTATTTTTTTTGCAATAGATATCATGACTTTTCTATATTACACATAATTCTAGTGACTTTTATGCAAAAAAACAAAAAAAGAACTCCACTCGCAAGCGGAGTCCATTAGTTAAACTCATTTTATGCCTCAAGATTAAGAATCTTTTCGGGATTCTGGAAAAACTCTTCCATTTTTGAAATAAATGGTCTTACCTCACCAAAATCAAGAGCTCTGTGGTCAAAGCAGATGTTAAGAGGAAGAATTGTTCTGATTTCAATCTTTTCGTTACCATCCTCATCCTTGACAACAACAGGTCTTCTCTGCATTGAACCAATACAAATAACGCATACCTGAGGCGGAATAACCATAAGCATTGCACATTCTCCGGAAAGTCCTCTGGTATCTGCACCAATATTAGAAACAGTGATTGTACCTTGCTTAAGGTCCTTATATGTAATTCTATCGGTTTCGGGAATTGCCTCATAAGCCTTCTTCTCTTCGCCTTTGAGAAGTTTGATTTTATGATTTTTATTTGTGTTCGCACCATAAAGTCTTTTAACCGCTTTAAGAACATGACCTTTTTTAAGTTTTTCAACAGTATCGTGGAAAGAAACAGAATAAAGTGCCTCTGTGAGATTTGTTTTCCCAAGTCTGCGATTAATATCTGCCTGATACTCAGCAATTTCTTTAAGAGTCTTGTTACCCATATCTTTCATTGTAATAGTCATCATTTCGCCACTGGGAAGAAGCCATGGAACGGAAATATCAATGTTATCATATACAGTAACCTTACCTCTTACAAGACCTTTTTCAAAATGCATATGGGCATTGATTACGGGATCTGCCTCAATAGCTTCTGCTATTGCTTTGAGAAGAACTGCATTAAAAGTGATTTTCGCACCGCTATCACCTTGATGTTCTGCGGTAAATCTTTTAAATTCTTCAACAAACTTTGTAACGTCAGGTTCATATTGGTAGCTGACATGAGGAATATTTTGCCAACTCTCAGTTGTCATATTTGCCACAATTTTTCTTTGGATTCCAAATCTCGTAACACTTTTGACTGCCATAAATTTTCACCTTTCGCAAAATAAAGCATTTTAATAGTTATCAAAAATATCATCGGTTATAGGAGCTATTACATTATACCCCATCTCAACCATTGTAATTATATCCAAACCCAAAATGAATGTCAATTCACCAACAAATAAAAAACGCACGATCAATTATTTTTTGGAAAAATACACAAATTAAAACTTCTTATAACAAGCACATTATACAACATTTGCACAATGAATTATTGCACTATTGTTAACAATATATTAAGACGAAAATTTTCCATATCATCTTGTACTTTCACATACCCTATGTTAAAATGTAATTATATATTATATGTAATTAAAGTGGGTAACACTATGAAAATTATCAAAAAAATTCTTTATAAATTGCATATTAAAAAACCGCCACAGTCATCTTCTATAGCTTCCGGCGTTTTGCCAAAGCCTATAAAAGAAATTCTTAACGAAAACGGACTTAACACTGATTCTGTTATTTTTACATTTAAGTCAGATATGTGCGGTGCTGAAGCCTTTGGGGATTGCTTTGTTCTTTTTGACGAAAAGGGTGTGTATACCGCAGACATACAGGAGCCTGAGTTACAAAAACAAAGCAAAAAAACACCCCCACCCAAACCGCAGCTTTTAAAATTGACCGCTTTGCCCATAGAAGAAATTGATGAAATTTTCGTAGAGCAATACCTGGCAACAGGTCAACTTACTTATACATACAACGGAGAATATTACTCTTTAGGTTATTTCTCATTAGGCAACCTTGCAAAGGCTGATACATTCTGCAAGATCTTCAACACCTTAAAAAATGGCGAAGATTATGAGCAGTACCTGTTGAATGTTAATAATCACACTTGCCAGAAATGCGGTGCACCTGTAGCTGAAAATATGCGTTTTTGTAACAGTTGTGCAGATAAAAGTTCAACACTAAAACGTCTGTTTTCATTTTTTAGTGATGTAAAATGGAAAATGCTTTTGATAATACTCTTCATTATCGCCAGCACAATTCTCAACCTTATATTGCCTCAGTTTAGCACACAGAAGCTTTATGATGAAGTTCTCAATCCTGCAAACTCACTAGGCTATGACGCACTCCTAAAAGGTCTTTTTACAATTGTTCTGTCCATAGCAACTGTCAAAATATCTCATCAATTGTTTACAATCTGCTATGACTATATGATTGCAGGTATACTTCCTCAGGTTGTTTATAGCATTAAATTAAAAATATTCAAAGCAATGCAGAGGCTTTCTGTGGGATTTTATACCCACAAGCAAACCGGGTCTTTAATGGAATGTGTAACTAGAGATTCCAACAACATCTATCGTTTTTTTGTTGATGGTTTTCCTTATCTTATAGCAAACGCTTTAACCGTTGCCGGTATTGTAGTCATAATGTTCAAAACGAATATAAAGCTTACATTTATGGTGCTTGTTTCGGCAGCATTAATATTATTTTGTTATCCTCTGTTCAGTAAAATGTTTAAAAAATTGCACCACAGAGTATGGGTGCAAAATGCAACTCTTACTTCAAAGGTCAGCGATAATCTGAATGGGCACAGGATAATAAAAGCCTTTTCAAAAGAAAATGATGAACTGGATACCTTCAACAATATCAGCGCGAAAGTAAAGCTTGCAGAAATTGATGTTTCAAATGCAGAAGCAACCGTATTTCCTGTACTTTCTGTCTTACTTTATGTTTTAGGTGCTTTTGTACTCGGGTACGGCGGTATTCTTTGCGTTACAACAAATGAATTAACAATCGGTGAACTTTTAACCTATGTTATTTATCTTCAGATGCTCCAGAAGCCCGTTGAATTTCTTTCCTGGGTTGTAAACTGGTGGGCTCGTTGCCTTGATTCAGCCCAACGTGTTTTTGAAATTCTGGATGCTGAACCAGATGTAAAAGACAAAGAAAACCCTGTTATTCTGCGGGAAATTCGTGGCGAAATTGAAATCAGCGAACTTCAGTTTGAATATGAACCTGCCCACCCGGTCATCAAAAATCTCTCATTAAAAATAAATGAAGGCGAAATGCTTGGTATAGTCGGAAAAACCGGTGCAGGTAAAACCACCATTTCAAATCTTATTGCCCGTCTTTACGACCCTAAAAGTGGTATTATAAAAATTGACGGATATGATGCAAAAGACCTTTCATCAAAACAATTGAGAAGAAACATCGGTATCGTATCTCAGGATATTTTTCTCTTTATGGGAACAATTGCAGATAACATCCGCTATGGTCACCCTGATGCAACAAACGAAGAGGTTATTGCTGCAGCAAAAGCTGCCTCAGCCCATAAGTTTATTTCGAAACTTCCTGACGGATATGAAACCCGTGTTGGTTCCGGTGGTCAGGATTTATCCGGTGGTCAGCGACAAAGAATCTCAATTGCCAGAACAATTATACAAAACCCCAAAATTCTCATTCTTGATGAAGCAACAGCCTCAATGGATACACAAACAGAAAGAAAAATACAACAATCTCTTTCCAAACTAAAGAAAGGCAGAACAACAATTGCCATTGCACACCGTCTTTCCACCCTGAGAGATGCAGATAAGCTTGCGGTAATTGATAATGGTAAATGTATAGAATATGGTACCTTCGATGAACTTATGACTTTAAAGGGTACATATTATAAATTATTCAGAATCCAGGAGGATGCCCTGAAATTCATTGGGACTAAAGAAGAGAAAAAGGAGGAAAGCAGCAATGAGTAACAACCAGCTTACACTTGATTTTTTAAACCCTGGAATCTGCAAATTCGCATTTAATCAGAACGGCTTTCTTATTTTTTCATTTAATGGAGAAAACAAAGGCAGAGTTAAGCTCATAAGAAGTTATCCTTATACTTTCAAAGACGAATATATCTGCGTACACGATATTGATGATAATGAAATTGGCATAATTCGTGATTTAAAAGCACTTGACCAGTTTTCACAGGATGCAGCAAACAAAGAATTGCAAAACAGATATTACTGTCCTACGATTTCTTCTGTTAAAGCCATAAAAGAGCGTATGGGCCATTTTCATTTTGAAACTATAATAGACGGAAAAGAAAAAAGTTTTGTTGTCCGCGATTTAGGTCGCAACCTTCGTTTTGCAGATAAAAACACCTTACTCATCTTTGACGTTGATGGAAACAGATATATTATACCCAACCACGAAAAAATTGAAGAAAAAAGCAGAAGGCTTATAGAGCCATATTTATATTGATTATGGAAATTAAAACCGTACATTTTGATATCTCTCCTGAAGGGCAATTTTGTAACGGCACATTAACGCTATGTGATGGTTACATATTGAAAACCCTTGATGGAAACGAAGAAAAATTTAATATCGAGGGTATGGAAGAAGCTCTGCAAATTACCGATATCGGCTGTGGAAGATTAGAGTTAAAGCCCCAAGGTGCTGATGCTGATGGCAGTAGCAATATTATAATCTGCCGTTTTTCAATGAGCCAGGCAATTGAAATAGGTGAACTTGTAAGAGTTCTCAACCACTATTTTGAAAATGGCGAAATTCTTTCTATGAATACGGAGGATTTGCCAATTTGTCCTAAATGCCATCGCCATTATCCGCGTGCAGTTAACGCCTGTATTTATTGCACTGATAAATCCTATGTTTTTTCACGTGCATTCGGATATTTTAAACCCTATATAAAATCTGTTGTGGGTGCAGGGCTTTTGTTGACAGTTGCCAATATTCTGGCTGCTATTATGCCCTTATTCAATTCTGTTCTTATTGACCATTACCTTGTTCCGACTGCAGATGCCACCCCCTTTTTTGAATCGCGTACAACAGGCATTATTGTAATAGCTCTTTTAATGAGTGTAACTTATGCTTTATCAAAATGCATAAGCATTTTTAGCAATCGCATAACAAATCGCGTTGGTTCAAGCTTTTCTAATGAGCTGAGAAGTATTGTATATTCAAAAATACAAGATTTTTCTGTAGCCTCTATGTCAGAAAAATCTGCAGGTAATTTAATTCACAGGGTAACTAAAGATACAGATAGAATTCGAGATTTTTTTAATCAACAAGGTCGATACCTTATAGAACAAGTAATAATGTTCACTGTTATTCTTGTAATTCTTTTCTGTACCAATGTAAAGCTTACACTTGCAGTAATTATCCCAATCCCCATAGGCGTTATGCTTATGAAAGGCTTAGGTCATAAGCTCCGTCTGCGATTCCACAAGCAATGGCGTGTAGAATCAAAAACAACAGCAATTCTCCATGACATTATAAAAGGAATACGTGTTATTAAAACCTTTGGCAGTGAAGAAAGAGAAATAAAAAAATTCGCAAAATACAATAAAATTTTCGCAGATGTTTGCTCTTCCAATGAAAAATTCTGGGCAGTTGTGTTCCCTCTTGTGGGTAATTTTATGGCTGTCGGAGAATTTCTTGTTCTTATAATTGGCGGTAAAATGGTGCTTGATGGTGAATTAACCCTGGGTGAGCTTACACGCTTCAATTTGTATTTAGCGTTTTTATATGCTCCCCTGCGTTGGATAGCAATATTCCCCAGAAGACTTACAGACTGTACCACAAGCCTTTTAAAAATTTATGATATACTTGATGAACCGGTACAGATGCTAACAACAAATAAACCTCAGACTGTAAATCCTGACGGTGAATTGGAATTTGAGAACGTAACCTTTGGTTACAAAAATTATGAAACAGTTCTCAAAAACATAAATCTTACTATTAAACCCGGTGAAATGATTGGTCTTGTAGGGCATTCGGGTGTAGGAAAATCTACAATGATTAATCTTTGTATGCGTCTTTATGACCCATCAGCAGGTAAAATCACTATTGATGGTGTTGATATAAAAGATATCGACCCCAAAGAGTTACGAAAAAACATAGGCGTTGTTTTCCAGGAAACCTACCTGTTCTCAGGAACAATTTTTGATAACATAGTCTTCGGTCAGCCAAATGCATCCCTTGATTCTGTAATTGCAGCCGCGAAAGCAGCAAACGCCCACGAATTTATAACAGCACTACCTGATGGTTACAATACAGTTATAGGTGAAAACGGCCACTCGCTTTCCGGTGGTGAGCGTCAACGTTTAAGTATTGCAAGAGCAATTCTCAAAAACCCAAAAATTCTTATTCTTGACGAAGCTACCAGTTCTCTTGACCCTGAAACAGAGCTAAAAATACAAGAAGCTCTGGCAAGGCTCATCGAAGGAAGAACAACAATTGCAATTGCACACAGGCTTTCTACTTTGAAAAATGCCAACAGACTAGTTATTCTTGATAAGGGCAGAATCGCCGAAATGGGCTCACATAATGAGCTTATTGCCCAAGGTGGAATATATGCAAGCCTTGTTTGTGCCCAAAGGCAAACAAGTTCTTTACAGTAAAAAGTGTTCGGGAAACCGAACACTTTTTGTTGTATTTATGTTTCTTATATGATATAATCCAATTGTCTAATACAGTAACAGGTTGGTGCTATATGAAAAAATCAAAAATAATCGGTTGCATTATAATAGTTTTAGCAATGCTTGGCGTTATAGGTCTTTATATTTACGAGGTAGTATTTTTAAAGAAACCATACACAGAAAACCTCACAAGATTTCTCGCTGTATTTGTTGGTTTAGTGGGAACCATGGTAAAGCTTTTTGCAGGTAACTCCAGACGTCGTCCCCTTGAGTTTTATTCAAAGCAATATGATGAAGAAATCCGCTACGCTTTTAAAGATAATAAGTTTGCAAGAAAAAAACTTCTTTGTGCTTTAAGGCTTTATAACGAAAACAATTACAAAAAAGCCATAAAATACTTTACACAGTTAACTAAAGAAATACAAAATGAGCATGATGCTTATTCTGTTTATGTTTTTGCCGCAAACTGTTTCTCAGAATGTGGAATACATAACGAAGCTATAAAAATTTACTATCAGCTTTTAAAACACATTCCCAATAATTCCACTGTTCACAATAATTTATCATACGAACATATGAAAGACGGCAACTTTGATTTGGCTATGCAACATATTGATGAAGCATTGAGAATTGACCCCTACTCATATATAACATATGTAAACAAAGCAAATTGCTATTTTTATCAATATAAGCTCGATGAAACAATTGAAAATGCTAAAAAGGCTTTAGAATTAAAAAACAATGATACAAACTCCGCAGGCTTACTTGCAATTGCATATACTTTAAAAGATGATAAAGAAAACTCGGAAAAGTATTTCAGAATTGCAGTCAACAACGGTAAAAACCCAAAAGATATAAACGATGCAATTGAATTCTATACAACTGAAAAAGCTGAAATATTACAAGAGATAGAAGAAGAAAAGAACTCGCTCGAATGAGCGAGTTCTTAATTTTTTATTTGAAATACTTTACAGCTGCTTTAAACATCTGAATATCATAGTTACCTTCAACGTTCTTATAAAGTCCATCGCCGATACGCTCGCTGTGACCCATTTTACCGAATACTCTGCCGTCGGGTGATGTGATACCCTCAATAGCAAACATTGAATCGTTGGGATTGAAGTGAACATCAACAGTTGCGTTGCCTTCAAGGTCTACATACTGAGTTGCAATCTGTCCGTTTTCAGCAAGCTTTCTGATAAGCTCTTCACTTGCAAGGAAACGACCTTCACCATGAGAAATCGGCACATTGTAAATATCGCCAACCTCTGTAAGTGCTAACCAAGGAGATTTGTTAGAAGCAATTCTGGTTCTTACAATTCTTGACTGGTGACGAGCGATTGTGTTGTAGGTAAGAGTGGGGCAATTTTCATCTGTATCAATAATCTTACCATAGGGCACAAGACCGAGCTTGATAAGTGCCTGGAAGCCGTTACAGATACCGCACATAAGACCATCGCGATTATCAAGAAGGTCTGTAACACCTTCCTTAACCTTTGCATTACGGAAGAATGCTGTGATGAATTTAGCAGAACCATCGGGTTCATCACCACCGGAGAATCCACCGGGGATGAAAATCATCTGTGCATCTTTAAGCTTTGTTGAGAACTCTTCAACGCTTGCAGTAATATCTGCAGATGAACGGTTCTTGATAACAATAATTTCGGGCTCTGCACCTGCGTCACGAACTGCCTTTGCACTGTCAAATTCGCAGTTTGTTCCGGGGAATGCAGGAATCAGAATTTTAGGTTTAGCAACCTTTATTGCAGGAGCTTTGCGTTCTGTTGCAGAGAATGAGAAATTCTCAACAGGAGTATTTGTATCGGGAATATTGCAGCTATAAACGCTTTCGAGCTTATCCTCGTAAATTCCGAGAACCTCTGTTAAATCAAGGCTTTCTGCACCGAGAGCGAATACTGCTTTTTCTGTAACAGTACCGATAAACTGTGCATCTGCAATATCTTCTGTTGCTTCAAGAAGGAATGTTGCGTAATTATATTTGAAGATATCTGCAACAGTTAAAGTGTCTGCAAAAGAGAAGCCGAAGCCATTGCCAAATGCCATTTTCATAACTGCTTCTGCGATACCGCCCATACCGGGTGTGTAGCAGGAAACTGCTTTACCTTCACGAAGAAGAGCACAAACCTTATCAAATACTTTAAGAAGTGATTCTGTTTCGGGAAGACCATTTTCGTCGAAGTCGGGAGTAATAAGGTAAACCTTATTATCAGCCTTTTTGAATTCGGGAGAAACAATATCTTTAACCTTTTCGGTTGTAACTGCAAAGGAAACAAGTGTGGGAGGAACATCCAAATCTTCAAATGTACCGCTCATTGAGTCCTTACCACCGATAGAACCGATACCAAGGTTTTTCTGTGCTTTGAATGCACCGAGAAGTGCTGCGAGAGGTTTGCCCCAACGCTTTGCATCCTTGCCTACTCTCTCGAAGTATTCCTGGAATGTAAGGTAAACATCCTCAAACTTTGCACCTGTTGCAATAAGCTTACAAACTGATTCAACAACTGCAAGGTAAGCACCGTGATAGGGGCTCTTTTCTGTGATAAAGGGATTGTAGCCCCATGACATAAGAGAGCAATCGTCTGTATGCTTTTTCTCAACAGAAATCTTCTGTACCATTGCCTGAATGGGAGTAAGCTGATTTTTACCACCGAAGGGCATAAGAACTGTACCTGCACCGATGGTTGAGTCAAAACGCTCGGAAAGGCCACGTTTTGAGCAGATATTAAGGTCATCTGCCATAGCTTTCATATTATCTGTGAAGCTACCGCTGATTTCTTTATCGTAAGATTCAGGTTTAGATGTAGCTACATCAACATGCTTGTCTGCACCGTTGGAGTTAAGGAAATCACGACTGATATCGCAGATAACCTTGCCATTCCAGTGCATAACAAGTCTTGCTTCCTCTGTTACCTCAGCAACGGGACAAGCCTGAAGATTTTCAGTTGCTGCAAGCTGAAGGAACTTTTCAACATTTTCTTTTTCAATAACAACTGCCATTCTTTCCTGTGATTCGGAAATAGCAAGCTCTGTACCGTCAAGACCCTCGTATTTCTTTGGAACTGCATTAAGATCAATTTTAAGACCGTCTGCAAGCTCACCGATAGCAACAGAAACGCCACCTGCACCGAAGTCGTTACAACGTTTAATCATTCTTGTTGCTTCTTTGTTTCTGAAAAGTCTCTGAAGTTTTCTTTCTTCAGG
>JAZNHK010000112.1:0-2954 GCA_045576915.1 Acutalibacteraceae bacterium | reverse complement strand
AGATGTCGGGGGTTCAAATCCCTTCACTCCGACCACGAAAACCCTTGTAAACTAAAGGTTTACAAGGGTTTTCATATTTTAAATAACTTTCAAAAATTATAATGTGCAACATATTTTCCACTCCACAAGTGGAAATTTTTTTGTTTTCAAAGCTGTTCTCTATTCTTTGAATTATGCAGTAAAAATTTTTATATCAACAAAAGGAAAGAAAGACTAAAATAAACGCACAACATCTTTGGTGGTTAGTTTCTCCTCTCTTACCACAACTCTCGTTATATGGCTTTCTGTGGGAAGTAAAAAGCTATTTTATTCTAGTTGTCATTTTATACATAGTATTAAAACAAAAAACAATTAGCCGACCTTTCTCGGTTGACTAATTGTTTTTATATTTTTAAAGAAACGGAAGTGGTAATTTAATTTCCTGTTTTTATGTGTTCTAACATCTTTAATTATTTCTGCTTTTAAAACTCAATGACAACAATAATCTTTAAGCAGTTTCGTTTTCCTTATGGCGTTCTTCACGCATTTTTTCAAGGTCACGATACATCTGCTCTTTCTTTTCACCTTCTATATCATAGAAGAATTTAAGGATAAGAGACTTAAGAACATTGGCCAAAGCATAACCGAAGACAAGGAATGCAAGAAGCCACAAGCATGTTTTAAGATATGTAGGTTGAGCCTGCATTGTAGCAACAAGGTCACCTTCTGCAGAGGACTGATAACCTGCCCATGCAATCATAAACGGAATAGCAATTTCCTTCAAGTAATTAAGAGCAGTTTGAACCCAGCCCGGTACAATACCCTGAATAGCCTCCATTCTCTCTCCTGTTTCCCATTCAAGATAATCATAGAACTCAACATTAAGGTGTGAGGTTGAAAGCTCCTGAATACCAATACCTACGCCGAAAATGAAATAGAAAACATAGAAGAAAATACTGTTCCAGCCACTAAAGAACATAATGTCAAACTGTGCTTCAATAAAACAGATACCAAAAAGAATACCTGCCGAGATAATAGAATACGGTCCGCAGATTTTAAGAAGCTTGGTTGGCTCGTATTTCTTTGAAAGCTTTGTTGTAATAAGATTACCAACAACGGTACCAATTGCTGTGGGAAGAGTAAGTAAAAGGTTCTTTGAGGAGCCGACTGTGATAGCAGCAAGATATGTTGACATCTTACCAAGCATAGCAAAAGTATGGGACCATTGGATTGCATGGTATGCGCGGTAATTTTTGTATTTGAAAAGAGAGAAAACGGCTTTTGTTACCTTTACCTTCTTTTTCTTAGGAAGCTCAATTCTTTCTTTGCAGAAAAGGCCACACATAAGATTACCGAACGCAGTAACGGTAGCGGCAACAATTGCAAGAGTCATATACATTTGGTTTTTGTCATCGCTGAAAATACCGTAAACAAATGTGCCGAGATAAGCCGCACCGTATCCGATATAATAAGATAACTGCCATATTGTTGCAACGGTTTTCTTTTCCTTATGATTTGGAGAGATAACCTGAACAATATTCTGACCTGCGTTATTGAAGGCGTTGAACACAGTCTGACAGCAAGCTATACCATAACGGAAAAGCGTCATCTGCTCAACAGTCCAGCCCTCGGGAACATAAAAGTATAACGCGGTAAGGGTGAATATGGGAATAAGGCATATGATATACCAATGACGGTATCTGCCCCAACGGGTTTTCCAGTTCTGAATAATAACGCCGGAAATAACACCAATTACTACACCTAAAACAGTGGTAAGTGTAGTCTGAACGGCAAGAATATCTGCAATTTGTTCAGCATTAACTCCCACAGGACCGTAATAAAGTTCGTGCAGGAAAGCTGCCGCAAGAGAGCCTGTAAGAGTTGTTCCGAACATACCACCGATTCTTGAGAGCATTACGCAGAAATACTCAAATTTTGAAATGTATTTGCCCTCACCGTGAATGAGAGCATTCTGCGGAATTTCAGTAGCAGATGTCTTTTTGGATTTTAACATCATATCATCTCCTAAAATATGGTTTAGTTAATATTAACATAAAAATAGTTTCAAAACAATAAGATTTGTAAATATAAACAATTTATTGACAATCGCGTTTTGATATTTTACAATTTAAATAAGTAGTTATATGCATTTTGTAACAAAGGACGGAGAAAAATGAAGCCTGTCAGTTTTTATCTTGTAACCGATACCCATTATTTTGAAAATAAATTAGGTGCTGAAGGAAAAGCATTTGAAAAAATATGCTTACTGAACAGTACTTTGTAAAGGAAAGCAGTGCAATTGTAAAATCCACCTTTGCACGCATCAGCGAAGACAAAGAAACTGATATTATTATAATTCCGGGTGACCTTACAAAGAACGGTGAAAAAGAAAGTCACAATAGCTTTATCAGAGAGCTTTACAAGCTTAAAGAAAGCGGTAAAAGGATTTTTGTTATAACCGCAGGTCATGATTATAATGATTCCGCTTATGTATTAAAAGGTGATGGTCGTGTTCCTGTTGAAGGTACAGATTTCAATGATTTGTGTGAGATGTACCGTGATTTCGGTTATGACGATGCTATTGCACTTGATGAACCAACACATTCCTATGTTGCTGAAATTACCGAAGGTGTAAGAATGCTGGCGATATGCTGTGACAGTAAGGCTCAGCCAAAAGGAGCAATGGACGAAAGACTTATGTCTTGGGCAAAAGAACAGATTGACAAAGCAAAGGCAGATAACTGCTCTGTTTTTGCAATATGCCATTATCCTATTATTCCATCTGTACCGGCTTTCGACTTAGTTGGAGATGCAAGAATTAAGGACTGGAGAAGGGTTGCGACCTTCCTTGCAGATAACGGAATAGAGCTTATTTTAACAGGACATATGCACATCCAGAGCATAAATGAGTTTTATACCGAAAAGGGCAACAGACTGATTGATGTTTGCACTGCCTGTCTTGTAGGCAGTCCTGC
>JAZNHK010000111.1:0-2737 GCA_045576915.1 Acutalibacteraceae bacterium | reverse complement strand
TTGGAATATGCAATAATCAATAATATCATCATAAGAAATTTTACCTTCTTCTATGTAACATATAAATTCAAACTCTGCCATTTTTTCTACATCCATATCATCACAATTTTAACTCTGGTAAACTATTAATTGCACTCTCTTTAAGTTTGTCAACGGCTCTGGTGTATTTCTCGGTGTGTTTAAGTCCAGAATGCCCCAAAAGGCTTGCAACCGTCTTAATATTTGCCCCATTGTTAAGGATATTAACGGCAAATGAATGTCTTCCACAATGCCACGTTATATGTTTTTCTATGCCTGCTCTTTTAGTCCATCTGCCTAAAGCCTTCAAACACATTGTATGGCTTGGCAAAGGAAATATAATACTATCCTTGCTTTGTCCTGCCTGTGGCTTTCCTATAAGGTTCAAAAGCCCATCAGTCAAAGGAATTGTAACACCACTACTTGCAGAATGTCCCTTTGTCTTGTTCTGCTCAAAACTTAACAACTTGTTTGAGTAGTCGATATTTGAGAAAGTAAGGTCTTTAACATCACAAAACCTTAAACCACAATACAGGCTTATAATGAAAGCCTTTCTTATATTCTGGTTCTGCCCTTCATACGTTGTGTTTATCAATGTTTCTATTTCTTCCTGTGAAAGAACGTCTTTCTTAATGATTTGATCGTCTGCCTTTATAGAAATCCCCTTGCATGGGTTCTTAACCATTACATCATGTTCTATTGCATAATTCACAACTTTCTTAAACCTCTGGTAAACACTTTTTGCCCCCTCTCCTTTGCTTCTGCTTTGTAGGTACTCTGTAAAATCCTCAATCATATCTTTTGTGATATGTTCAGCCTTTAAGCCATGCAAGAATTTCTTATACTCTGGTGTGTCCCTTAGGAAGTCCTTAAAACGGTTTAATGCCATAACAAGCATTCTTACATCTTTCTTTGTGTAGTTGTCTATATACGTCTGGAAATATGCCAAGAAATCTATTTGGCGGTCTTTCTTCAATCTGTAACCCTCTCCCTGTTCCAATAATTCTTGGGATCTCTCAAACCTAATCTTATTTGCAAGTTCAAGTGTTTCTTTATTCATCTGCCTTTCAATCGGGTTCTTCGGTTTGGCTACTAAATAAAGTTCAAGGTTTTCTTTTTTCCTGTTGTGTACCACCTTAAATTTTTGTGTACCCTTCATTTTCCCTGTTTCATAATATACAGGCTCTCCAAATTCATCTAAAACAAGCTCTTGAGTTCTGCCAAAATAATACTCCAGATATAGGCTTATTCTACCATCTGCCAAAACTCTTTGCTCTAACTTTGGGTTGTCTTTTGTCTTATTTTCCAACTTTGCCATATCCTTTGTTTTTCTCTTTGTTTCTTTTGTTTGCAAATATATATAAATGGTTTCATTCAAGGTGTACTAAAGGTGTACTAATTATGAAAAAGTGTACTAAAAAGAGAAACAAAAGGAAATCATTATTTTCTTATATGCTTGGTTTTCATTGCTCTTTTTATGATTTTATTTGCTCTTTTTATATAGGTTTTGTATCGGGTCTGGGTACAAAGAAAGAGAATCAGAAATGGTTCTCTTTTTTTTATGGTTTATGATGAAAAACAAAAAAAAAACGGTTTGAATTTCCATCCAAACCGTTCTTATTATTTTAGAAGCGAACTTTCACGTCGCCGCTGATTATTCCCAATACAATTCCCTTCTTTGCACACTTCCATCTTCATATTGCATTTTTACAGGATAACCATCTTTATCAAGCACCCACTGATATGGAAGCTCTTCCTCAGCATCTAAATCATCCCATTCAACACTGCCGCCACTTCCATTTGATACTACAGTTTCATACAAAGAGACCAGAATGTTTTTGCTTGGTTCTCCTAACAGAAAATCATAAAAACCATCAAAACTACTGTATGGATCAAAAAAATGGAATCTTGATTTATTCTCAATAGGCGAAGAGTAATTGCTATTGGTGTATTTATAAAAAAACACATACATGTCATCATACTTTTTTACAAGATTTCCATTCTCCCACTCATACTTTATTGTATCGACACTACCATCTGTATTATGATGATATTCTGCAATTAAATGACCTTGATCATCATATTCATATTTGAACTTACCACTCAAAAATTCTCTTGATTCCAGATATCCTTTTGAGTTAAGAGTCACTGTTGTTATGTTAGGATCTTTAGCATTTTTAGTATAATATGATTCTATCCTTATCGTATTTCCATCATACTTGTGTATACCCTTGTAATATAACTCTTCTTTTTCATTTATATATGAATAAAGAGAGACACACCTTCCGTCATTGTCATAATTAAACTCATAAGTAAAAATATTATCAACAACCTTTACCAATTTCTTCTGATGGGCATTCTCGTCATCTTTATTGTCTTCCTCTTTGCACGACGTTGCAAATCCCGCAACCAACGCGATGACACCCAAAAAATTAAGCAATTTCTTCATAATTTTCTTTTATTGTTTTTTTACGTTGCAAAATTAATATTTTTTTTGATTTACCAATATAAAACACCTAACAGTGTAATTAACGTAGAGATGAATTGTAATCTGTGAATCATTTTTCATTTTCTGATCGAAATCCAACCTCCTTTTCTCATAAAAAGACGAAGTCTTTCTCTGTGAACTTTTTCTCTCTGTGGTTTTTTAAATTTTATGTGCTCGCCTACGGCTCGCACGTGGGAAGGGGTTAGGGCCAATATCAATCAAACATGGGCC
>JAZNHK010000110.1:0-5821 GCA_045576915.1 Acutalibacteraceae bacterium | reverse complement strand
AAGTGCTAAGTGCGGAATGCGAAGTGCTGTTTTCGATGCTTGCATTTTTTACAAAAAACCGTTGACATATTTATACATATATGCTATAATCCCTTTACCTCTCAAAGAGGGTTCTTTTTTTGCGTCCTGATTTTAGGATGTGCGAAGAAAAAATTGCATATCTTGACGCGGTCAAGGCTCTCTCGGTAAGAAAAGGGATAGGCTCTTTTCAATCGGCGAGAGGGAGGCTAATCAAAAATTGGAGGTGCCGTTATGAGAGTTAAAATCACACTTTCCTGCACAGAATGTAAACAGCGTAATTACAACACTATGAAGGAAAAGAAAAACAACCCCGACAGGTTGGAGATGAAAAAGTACTGCAGATTCTGCAAGAAACACACTCTCCACAGAGAAACAAAGTAAGGAGGTAACACCATGGCAGACGAAAAGAAAACCGTCAAAAAGGAAGATACCTCTAAAGCTGAGAAAACTAATCCTATTAAGAAAATTGGCAATTTCTTTGTAAAAATCGGCAAAGCTATTGCTAAATTCTTTAAAGACCTCAGAGGCGAAACAAAGAAGATTGTTTGGCCCGGTCGCCAGATGGTTATCAAGAGCACAGGTATTGTTCTTGCCGCTATCCTTGTTATCGGTGCTGGTATCTGGATTATCGACTTCGCAGTTTCAGGTGCTGTAACAGGCCTTGATAAGCTTGCTAACAGAACAGAAACAACTGAAAAGGTTGAAGATGAAGCTGAAGAAGATGGTCATGACCACGACCACGAGGAAGAGGATACAACAGAAGAATCGACTGAAAAGAAATAATCCGATTCATTACTAAAGTATAATTCGGAGGTACACTATGTCAGGCGAAGCAAGATGGTTTATTATCCACACATATTCCGGCTACGAAAACAAAGTTGCTGAGAATATCGGTAAAATCGTTGAAAACCGCAAGATGCACGATAAAATCCTGGGTGTAAGCATTCCGCTCGAAAAGGTTGTCGAGATTAAAAACGACAAAACTGTTGAAGTAGAGCGTAAAATTTTCCCCGGTTATGTTGTTGTTAAGCTTGCAGTTGAATACAGCGATAAAGAGGGCGAAGAAAACGTTCTTAAAGTGCCCGATGAAACATGGCACGCAATCCGTTATACAAGAGGCGTTACAGGCTTCGTTGGTCCCGACGGTCGTCCCGTTCCTCTCACTAAAGAAGAGGTTGAAAAGCTGGGCGTTGAAAAGACCGCTGAAGGCGAGGACAACATCATCAGTACCGTTACAGAGGTTGCATTCAGTGAGGGTGACCTTGTTACTATCACAGAAGGCCTTATGGAAGGTAACTCCGGTGTTGTTGAAAGCATTAACACCGCTACTAACACAGTTCGCATGATTGTTTCATTCATGGGTAAAGAGGCTCCTGTTGAGCTTCCGCTCAATCAGGTAAAAAAAGCGATTGACTAATAAAGTTAGCAATCATTAACATTGGTAATCAGAGGCAATGTACTCTGTTATATGCGACATAAATTTATTATGTTGCGTGTGGGAGGAGTAAGGCGAGCTCTTATTCCGCCATACCACGAATTTTGGAGGTGCAAAAAATGGCTCAAAAGGTTGTAGGTTTCATCAAATTGCAAATTCCCGCCGGTAAAGCAACCCCGGCACCCCCTGTTGGTCCTGCTTTAGGTCAACACGGTGTAAACATTATGGCATTCACAAAGGAATTCAATGAGAGAACAAAAAATGATATGGGTCTCATTATTCCTGTTGTAATCACAGTTTACGCTGACCGTTCTTTCTCTTTCATCACAAAGACTCCCCCCGCTGCTGTTCTTATTAAGAAAGCTTGCGGTATCGAGAGCGGTTCAGGTGTTCCCAACAAAACTAAGGTTGCAACAATCACCACAGAGCAAGTAAGAAAAATCGCAGAGCAGAAAATGCCCGATCTTAATGCTGCTGATATTGATTCTGCTATCTCTATGATTGCAGGTACAGCACGTAGCATGGGCGTTACTGTTGTTGATTGATTACGGAGGATTTGTAATTATGAAACATGGTAAAAAATATGTTGAGAGCGCTAAGCTCGTAGACAAAGCAAAGCTCTACGAAGTAGCAGAGGCTCTTGAACTTGCAACAAAAACTGCAAGTGCTAAATTCGACGAAACTGTTGAAATGCATATCCGTCTTGGTGTTGACTCCCGTCACGCTGACCAGCAGGTTAGAGGTGCGGTTGTTCTCCCCAACGGTACTGGTAAAAACGTTCGCGTAGCTGTTTTCGCAAAAGGCGATGCTGCTAAAGCTGCAGAAGCTGCAGGTGCAGATATCGTTGGCGATATGGATCTTCTTGAAAAGATTCAGGGCGGCTTCATGGACTTCGACGTTTGTATTGCAACACCCGATATGATGGGCGTTGTTGGTCGTCTCGGTAAGGTTCTTGGTCCCAGAGGTCTTATGCCCTCTCCCAAGGCAGGTACTGTTACTCCTGATGCAGCAAAAGCTGTTGAAGAAGCTAAAGCAGGTAAAATCGAATACCGTCTTGACAAAACAAACATCATTCACTGCCCCATCGGTAAGGCTTCTTTCGGTGGCGAAAAGCTCACTGAAAACGCAATGGCTCTTCTCGATGCTGTTATTAAGGCAAAACCCGCAGCAACAAAAGGTACTTACATCCGTTCATGCGTTGTAGCAACAACAATGGGCCCCGGTGTTCGTGTTAACGCTGCTAAACTTGCTACAGGTGCAGTTGTAGAAGAATAAAAAAATACTTGACATACTGTTAAAGGTGTGTTATATTACTTGTGCTGTTCTAAAGACAGCAGGTGCAAATTTTGTTTAATGGTCCGTCCGCCTGCCGAGGAATGCATTGATTCTTGATATTTTATTGAGTTTTTATGCCCTTCTCGTGCTATGCGGGAAGGGCATTTGAAATTGGCAATTTATAATTTATTCGGAGGTGAATTAGTTTGCCAAGTGCTAAAATCTTAGAAGCAAAAAAAGCAGAAGTTGCTGCAATCGCTGAGAGACTTCAGGGTGCATGTGCAGGTATTCTTGTTGATTACAAAGGTATCAACGTTGCTGATGACACAGCTCTCCGTAAGGAACTCCGTGAAGCAGGTGTTGAGTACACAGTTACAAAGAACACAATGATCGAACTTGCTATCAAAGGTACTGAGCTTGAAGGTCTTTCAGACTGTCTCGCAGGTACAACAGCTCTCGCAACATCTACTGATGATTACGTTGCTGCTGCAAGAATCCTTGCTAAGTTCGCTAATACTCACAAAGACTTCAACATTAAGAGCGGTTTCCTCGATAGCGAGGTTATCAGTCTTGAAAAAATCGACAGTCTCGCAAAGCTTCCCTCAAGAGAAATTTTGCTTGCTACTGTTTGCAATGCGTTCAACGCTCCTATTTCTGCATTCGCTCGTGCAGTTCAGGCTATTGTTGACAAAAGTGGCGAAGCCACAGCAGAAGCAGCAGCTGAATAATTGCTGTAAATAATTAAAATTTTTAAAATTTAAAGCCAAAAGGCTAAATAATTGGAGGAAAATAAAATGGCATCTGAAAAGATTACTGCTATTATTGAAGAATTAAAAGTACTTACAGTTCTCGAGCTCTCCGAACTCGTACACGCTCTAGAAGAAGAATTCGGCGTATCCGCTGCAGCAGCAGTTGCAGTAGCAGCTCCCGCAGAAGCAGCAGCTGCAGTTGAAGAGAAAACAGAGTTTGACGTTGTTCTTGCAGAAGTTGGCGCAAACAAAATCGCCGTTATCAAAGTTGTTCGTGAGCTCACAGGTCTTGGCCTTGCAGAAGCAAAAGCTAAGGTTGACGGTGCTCCCGCTACTCTTAAAGAAGCTGTATCAAAAGATGATGCTGAAGCAGCAAAAGCTAAGCTCGAAGAAGCTGGCGCAAAAGTTGAAATTAAATAAGTTTATTTTCAATCTTTCGAGGACGGATTTTTCCGTCCTCTTTTTTTTTGCCAGATACCAGTCGCCAGATGCCAGTCACCAGCTACCAGTCACCAGCTACCAGCCACCGGATAACATATTGTAAATATCATTAGCATTTAGCACTTAGCACTTAGCACTTAGCATTTAGCACTTTACATTTTGCACTTCGCATTTCGCACTTTGCATTTCTCTGTAATATGTGATATGATGTAGGTGTAAAAAATTGAAATTGGGTGATTAGATGCGAATTGAATTGAAAACTGTTTATGATGAAGAAACCAATAAAAGATTGGCTGAGATTTATGTTAAGCATTTTTTGGAAAAACAGAATAAAGAATATAAAAAAATGTATTTCTTGTCACTTATTGTTCTTGTTTCCTGCATTTTATCAGGTTTGGTAAGTGAGAGTTTTGTTTTCCCGTTGGTTGGGCTTGCTTATTTTGTTTTTGTGATTATTTTTATTGAAGTTGCCAAGAGAAAGACTTTGCCAAAGAACTTTATTAAAGCTAATGTTGTGGGCTGCCCTTATCTTGTTACTTTCGGCTTATATGATGAATATTTTTATGAGAAATTTGAAAATGATGTAATGATTCAGGAAAGCTCAATCCGTTATGAATTTCTTCAGAAGGTAGTTGAAACAAGGGATTGCTTTGTGCTTCTGACACAACGCTCTCAATTGTTTTTTATACCCAAGTATGTTATGGATAACGCTGAAGCTTACGCGTTTCGTATGTTCTGCGGTAGCAGATTTCCTCATATTTATAAATTGGTTGAGGAATAAATTTTAGTTGTAATAAAAGTCCTTTATAGTTGTTTTTTGATTTATTTTAATAATACTTTTACTTGAGAGAACGTTTTTCGTTCTCTCTCTTTTTTTTCTTTTTATTGTGAAAGGGTGTTAATCAGATCGTTCATACTTAAATTTGCACCTGCTTGCTTTTGATTTTCGACTTTTTTCTTTCCGCCTTTGCTGCCGTTTTCGGCAT
This sequence comes from Acutalibacteraceae bacterium, assembly GCA_045576915.1. Classification (GTDB taxonomy): domain Bacteria; phylum Bacillota; class Clostridia; order Oscillospirales; family Acutalibacteraceae; genus DTU089. The sequence goes on along the minus strand of JAZNHK010000110.1, from coordinate 914 downwards.
TTATACGGCATTTTTCTTCATATGCTGCTTTGTCACGTGTAATTGCACTTTTTATGAAGCCGAACACCATTTTCAGTGAGCGGTGCTCAAATTCAATTTCTTCTCCGGTTTCGGCAAATATAAGCATAGCTCTGAATAATTCCCCAAGTTCTTCATCGCTTAGTTCCAAAAGTGGTGCTTTCCAATCAAAATACACCAAAAAACATTTTCTGTTAATTTTGAACACTCCTTATTTATTTTTTTATTCGCCAAAGCGAACATTTGTTTGTGTTTATTATAACAAAAGAAAGTTTTTTTGCAACCCATTGTCAGTTGTTTAGGGTGAAAAACTTAAAAACAGTTAAAAAATGTTTAAAAAATGTTCAAAACCACGCTAAAAATGTTCAAAACTTACCCCAAAATGTAGAAAAAATTCAGCACAAAAATAAATTTGTTCTCTATATCCAGCTTTATTCTTCTATCTAATTTTATTTTCTACTACTATTTATTTTTAAATTTAATTTTATTTTTTTTATTTTTATATTGGCTAGATTCGTTTGCGGTCGGTAGCGAACGGTAGAAGGGAATGCGGAGGCGGAATGCGAAATGCGGAATGCGGAATGCTAAGTGCTAAATGCTAAGTGCTAAATGCTAATGATATTTGCAATATGTTATCTGGTGCCTGGTGGCTGGTGGCTGGCAAGTTATGGGGAAGCTCCGCTTCCGAACATTGTAATGTTGTGTTACTTTTACAAAGGGTAATCTTTACGGGGCAACCCACCACCAAAAATGGTGAGTTAAATCCTTGCTTGGAATATTATTCAAAAGGGAAGTTATGGTAAGTCCACTTGCGGTACCCAAAATTCTTTGTTCGCTATTCGCTTCACAGAATTTTGACCGCTACGCCAACTCACACTCCCTGCATCCGCCACAGG
>JAZNHK010000109.1:0-14127 GCA_045576915.1 Acutalibacteraceae bacterium | reverse complement strand
TGAAGAAGACCCCCATAAAATATGGGAGTCTGATATCTTTGGGAAATCTCTTAATGAACTTGTAAATGAAGGGCTTCGCAATAAGCTTTGCCATATGCCTGTTGATGCACGTGGCAAAATTCAGGAAACTCTCGAACGTATAATCAATGATGGTTGCAGTGGACTTATTTGTATAATACTTTGATTATTCTTCCTCGCTTTTAAGCTCGCCGTAACTTCTGTCAACAATTACAACTGCGTAAAGGTCGCCGTTACCGGCTTCGTTTACGCGGTTTTTGATTATTGAAACCAATTCATCGTCTGAATATTTGTATCTGGGCGGAATAACAATATCAAAAAGAACATTTTTGGCTTTTTCTCCGTAAACAACCCTGAAATCGTGAAAGGTAATTATAGGGTCGATATCATAGAGAATATGCTTAACAACCTCTTTTAATTCGTTGGTTTCTTCGCAGTCCAGCACTGTTGGATCAAGATGAACCACAATATGAATGTTGTGCTCTGCAGCGAAATCTCTTTCGATGGTATCCATAATATCGTGACAGGTAAGTACGTCAATTTTCGCATCCATTTCAATATGGGCAGATGCAAAATAACTTCCCGGTCCATAAGAATGTACCATAAGGTCGTGAACACCTAAAACATTGTCGTATGTAAGAATTTTGCTTTCAATCATTTCAAACATTTCTTTAGAGGGTGCCTGACCAAGAAGCGGACTGACAGTTTCTTTAACAAGTCCGATGCCTGAAATGATTATAAACACCGCAACACAAAAACCCATATAACCATCAAGATTGAATCCTGTGTAATGTGAAATGATGGTTGCAACAAGTACTGCAATAGTAGATATTACATCGTTGCGGCTATCTGCTGCAGTAGCCTCTAAAGCTTTCGATTTTATTTTTCTGCCCAAGGATTTGTTGAAAAGTGAGAGCCATAATTTAACAAAAACGGAAACTGCAAGAATTATAACCGAAGTCCAACTAAAGACTATATCTTCGGGATTCAATATTTTAGAAACCGAGGTTTTTAAAATGTCATAACCGATGATGAGAGTGAGAAAGGAAATGATTAAGCCGGTTATGTATTCTATTCTTGCGTGACCGTAAGGGTGGTCTTCATCCGCAGGTTTTTCAGAAAGTCTGAAGCCTATAAGAGTCACAATTGATGAGCCTGCATCGGTCATATTATTTGTAGCATCAGCAGTAATTGAAACGCTGTTTGTAACAGAGCCTATTATGAATTTCATAACGCTTAACATAAGATTGCAGATGATTCCCACAATTCCTGCAACTCTGCCGTAAGCTTCTCTGCCTTGTGGCGTTGAGGCATCTTTGTTTTTGAGAAATAAGCCGGTAAGTATTTTTGTCATATCTTTCACCTGTAAAATAATGTAAAAATAATTATATATTTATTTTATGAAAAGTCAATCGGTTTTGATATAGTGGACAAATATTTTTAAATGTGTTATTATATAACAAACTTAAAAAATAAATGCCGAAAGGTTGGTATGAAAATGGATAAAACACTTGTTATTCTGGCAGCAGGTATGGGTAGTCGCTATGGAGGACTTAAGCAAATTGACCCAGTAGGACCTAATAATTCAATTATTATCGATTATTCTATTTACGATGCTGTAAAAGCAGGTTTTAACAAAGTTGTTTTCATTATTAAAAAAGAGAATGAAGCACTTTTCAGAGAAGTTATAGGGGATAAGGTTTCAAAGCACGTTAAGGTTGAATATGTTTTCCAAAGCACAGATAAGTTGCCGGAGGGCTTTACTTGTCCGGAAGACCGTGTTAAGCCTTGGGGTACCGCTCACGCAATACTTTGTTGCAAGGGTACTGTTAATGAGCCTTTTGTTGTTATAAATTCTGATGATTTCTATGGTAGCGGTGCTTATTCAATTCTTTCCGATTGGATTGAAAAAACAGATTTCTCGGGTGACAAATATAAATTTGCTATGGCGGGTTATTATCTTAAAAATACTCTTACAGAAAACGGCACAGTTTCCCGCGGTATTTGTGATGTTAACGAAAAAGGTCAGCTTGATGACGTTATTGAAAGAACAAAGATTATGCGCGTTGATGGTAAAATTTCCTTTACCGAAGATGGTGAAAGCTGGACAGAACTTCCTGAAGACAGTGTTGCTTCAATGAACTGTTGGTGCTTCCCTGCAGAAATTCTTGAAGAAATTGAGAAATACTTTATTGAATTCCTTAAAAAAGAAGTTCCCGAAAATCCTCTTAAATCAGAATTTTTCCTTCCTTTCCTTGTTCGCGATATGCTCAAAGAGAATAAGTGTACAGTTGATGTTCTTGAAACCAACGACAGATGGTTTGGTGTTACATATAAGGAAGATAAGCCAGATGTTGTTGCATCAATTTCTGCTCTCGTTGAAAGCGGAAAATATCCTGAAAAATTATGGTGAAAATTATGAAAAAACTATTTTCACTTGTTTGTGTCGCGTTAGCATTGTTGCTTTTAGCAGCTTGTGGTACAGAACCTGTTGAGGAATCACCTGTCACAACAACAGAGGCTACAACGGTAGCAGAATCAGTTAAAATCAAAGTGGCAAAAAGTACCTTGGAAGAGCCTGAAAACTTTAAAGATGATATGGAAAAATATGGGGCAGAGGTTGCGGTTTCATCCGAGGATAATTCCTTTGAGTTTACATTCTCTGCAACAGATTATGCGAAATTGCTTAAAGATAAAAGTGCTGATGCTGTTTCTGCTTTTAAGCAATTTGAAGATGATGAAGCTAAGTATATTGAAAAAGTTGAATATGACGAAAATTTCAGGAATTTGAAGATTTATGTTGATAAGGAGAAATATGACTCTGACTCTTCAAAATCTCTTGAATTTGCGGTAGCTGCAAATGCACTTGCATATCAGGTGTATCTTGAGGACGGGCAAAAGACCTTTGTTAAGGTTTATTACACAGGAACAGATACCGAGGTGCTTTCATTTACATTGCCTATGGCTATGAATTTAGGTTAATAAAAACAAGGTTGTTTCGTTTGTTTGAAACAACCTTGTTTTTTATTGGTCCCTTTAGGGGTGGAAATAAACCCCCGGTTCTACCGGGGGAAGAAAAAGGCTTTAGCAAAGCTAAAAACGGCGAGCTCAAAGCCGCCGAAGTAGTTGCAAATAATTAATCCTCCAAGTAGAATGAATGTGGTTTGGCCGCCGCATTACAAAGTACAAGGAGGAAAAATTAGTGAAAAAAGATAGTGAAATAAAAAGTTCAGCACACTCAAAATACAGATGCCAATATCACATAGTGTTTGCACCAAAGTTTAGAAGAAAAGCAATATACGGTGAAATCAAAAAAGATATTGGAGAGATATTAAGAAAATTATGTGTGCAAAAAGGTGTGGAAATAATAGAAGCAGAAGCATGTGTAGACCACATACATATGCTTGTAAGTATTCCACCGCACATAAGTGTATCACAATTTATGGGATATCTCAAGGGTAAAAGTAGTCTGATGATTTTCGACCGACATGCAAATTTAAAGTATAAGTATGGTTCACGAACATTTTGGTGTAGAGGATACTATGTGGATACGGTCGGTCGAAATAAAAAGGTAATCGCAGAATATATAAGAAACCAATTAGAAGAGGATTACGCAGCAGACCAACTGAGCCTCAAAGAGTATGCAGACCCGTTTACGGGTGCCAAGAATAAGTAAGCAAAAATAAACAGCTGCTCGTGAGCGGCTGCTTGAGATTGTAATGCGGTGCTAAACTTTCAGTGCCCCTTCGAGGGGCTAAGCCAGCATTCGCCCCTTATAGGGGCAGAGCAAACCACCAGTTTACTGGTGGTTATGATTTTGCTCAGTTTTGAATTTCATTGAGATTTGCTTTGAATTCCTTCTTAATCCATACAAACGATAGAATCCATGCACCGATAATTGCAAGGAAAATATCAATTCTCCCCATAGGGAAAAGGGAAACGATTGTGAAAAAGACCATAGTTGCGGTGTTTTGAATTTTTAGTATCATCAAAAACCATTCAAGAACAATAATCATTCTGCAAAAGGGGAGCACACACACAACCGACCAGCAAAGGCACGCCGTTTGCGGACCCCAGTTTTTTGGTAGCTTCCACATCATTGGCACATATTTATCAGGGTCACCGTAGTTTATGTGCGAAAGGTAGCGTTTTAAATCAGTTTCGTTGGTAACAGGGGGCTTGTATTTTACAAAAGCATAGTAAGACATAAGAACGTAGCCTATAAAGGTTATAACGTTTATTGCAATAAGCCCTTCCCAACCAAAATTAAAGGAATCATATAAGGGATTGCCCTCTAAAAGTAAATTTGGTGTAGCAATATACGTGAATAAAAGGTCAAGAATTATTGTTAAAAGATATGCTGAACATGTAATGTAAAACATTTTCTTTTTGTGATTCAATGTTTTCACCCTTTCACATTGTATTTTGCCACGTTTTTATCAGAAATTGTAATCGGGTTTTACAATTTTACCTGTATTTGCAGATTCAACGATAGCAAGACAAGCTGCAACAGTTTTTGCACCCTCTTCAACGGGAGTAGGAACATCAGTGCCGTTAACAATAGCATCGCCGAATACTTCAAATTCTTTAACAAAGTTGTGGTTGTTAACTTCAAGCTCGATGATTTCGGGCTTTTCGGGGGCAACACCGTTTTCATCAACAACAAATAACTGCATTGTGGGGGAGGTGTTGTCGCAGATAACAGTACCCTTTGTTCCGTAAATTACAGTTCTCATTGTATAGTCGCGTTTGCAACCTGTTGAAACATACACCTTACCTGCAACATCATTTGGGAATTTCATAATAGCGATGGTTGAGTCATCGTATGTAACTGTGGGTAAAAGCTTGTGAGTACCGTAAGCGAAAACTTCTTCAGGGTCACCTGCAAGCCAACGGAGAAGGTCAACTGCGTGGCAACCGCCGCCGATAACGCCGTGACGAGCGTTGTCTGCTCTCCAGTTCTGTTTGTTGGAAACGATGTTCATATAGTCGTGAGCATATTCGCTTTCGACAAAGTAAAGCTCACCGAGTGTGCCGTTATCAATAAGCTCTTTTGTTTTTGCAAAAGAGGGGGTGAAACGGCATATCTGACCAACCATAAATATGCAGTTTGATTTTCTTGCAGCCCTTACCATTTCGGTAATATCTTCTTTTGTAAGTGCAAGAGGTTTTTCGCATAAAACGTGTTTGCCCGCCTCCAACATTTCGAGAGCAACCTGTTTGTGGAGTTGATCAGGGATACCGATTGAAACAGCGTTGATTTCAGGATTGTTTATAATATCGTGGTAATCAAGAGTGCATTTCTCTTCGGGGATATTGTATTTATCAGCTGCGAATTTAAGTGATTTTTCGTCGCAGTCGCAGATAAGACCGATTTCTGCACCGTAAGCCAATGCACCCTCAAGATGTGCTCTGCCGAATTCAAGGCCGATTATACCGGCAACAATTTTCTTTTCCATATATAAAAGCTCCTTTTTGGTTATTAACCTATATTTTAACATTTATTAGAATAATTGCAATACCCATTTTCACATAGTAACACGTTTTTCATATCATAATATCGGGAGGTAGAGCAATATGACTACTCTTGATAAAATATCAACAGGAAGTTGTGTTACGGTGATACAAGTTAACACACAGCTTTCTTTAGAACAGCGATTATATGATGTAGGGCTTGTACCCGGTACTAAAATAAAGGTTGTTCATCAAAGTCCGTCGGGTAATCCCAGGGCTTATCTTGTACGAGGAGCGGTTATTGCCCTGCGTAACTGTGATGCCGAGAAAATAATTGTGCGTGTTGAAGAAAATGAGTGAAAAAGTAATAACAGTCGCTCTTGCAGGTAATCCCAATGTAGGTAAAAGCACAGTTTTCAATTCTCTTACAGGCATGAAGCAACATACGGGTAATTGGACGGGTAAAACAGTGGATTTGGCACAGGGAAAGGTTAATTGGAATGGTTGTGATTTTAGGTTTATTGATATTCCCGGTACGTATTCTCTGAACCCTCATTCGGAGGAAGAACGTGTTGCAGATGAATATATATGCTTTGGAAATGCGGAAAAGGTAGCAGTGGTTTGCGATGCAACAAATCTTGAACGAAATTTGTACTTGGTTCTTCAGATAATGGAAACAGGAGCCGATATGGTAGTTTGTGTAAATCTTCTTGATGAAGCCGAAAAGAAGGGCTTTGTAATAGATTTAGCTCTGTTGGAGAAAGAGCTTGGTGTAAAAGTCGTCGGAATGACTGCAAGGAATGGCGAGGGTATTGAGGATTTACTCTGTACACTTTCTGAAAAATCAAAAAATGTCCCCGTAAAAATCAAATACAATCAGAATATAGAATCTGCAATGGAATATATTCTTCCGTTGTTGAAAAAGTATAAAGTTACAAAAGTTAATCATCGTTGGCTTTCTTTGCGTTTGTTAGAAGATTATGATTCTGCAGAGTTGTTTCTGGAAGAAAATAGTGGTTTAAGTGAGCCACAAATAGACGAAATCAAAAAATCAGTTTTCCGTGCCAAGGAGTTCCTTAAAGAAACGGGGGAATTTGATAATATTTCAGAATCTGTATCTGCTCGGCTTTATAAAAAGGCTTCGGAAATTTGTGGAGCAGTAATAGTTAGTTCGCCTAAACAGAATTACACTAAAGAAAGAATTTTTACAAATAAATTGTCTGCATATCCTGTTATGCTTTTAATGCTTAGTGCTATTTTTTATGTTACAATTGTAGGAGCGAATTATCCCTCTCAATGGTTGTCAACTCTTTTTGCGTGGTTGGAAGAAGGTTTGTGGAATGTGGCACAAAAACTACCATTGCCTCCAATGCTGGAAAGTGCGTTGATTGCAGGCGGATTCCGTGTTTTAGGATGGGTCGTTTCTGTTATGTTGCCACCGATGGCCATTTTCTTCCCTTGCTTTACACTATTGGAGGATTTAGGCGTCTTGCCGCGTGTTTCTTATGTTCTTGATAACGGTTTCAGAAAAGCAAATACCTGTGGAAAACAAGCCTTGACAACGTGTATGGGATTTGGTTGTAATTGCGTTGGTATCTCCGGTGCAAGAATCATAGATTCAAAAAGAGAAAGGCTTATAGCCGTTCTTACCAATTCTCTTACAATATGCAACGGCAGATTTCCGGCGATTATTACGTTGATTTCTGTTTTTTTAGTAGGTCAAACCTCTGCTTTTAAAGGCTTTTTTAGTGCGGTTATGCTTGCTTCAGTTATCGTTTTTAGTTTTGTATTAACTTTGTTGGTTTCAAATATTCTTTCTAAAACTTTACTTAAAGGGGAAGCATCACATTATATTCTTGAGCTGCCACCGTACAGAAAACCGCAGATTACAAAGGTTGTAATAAATTCGGTTTTTAACAGAACTTTATCTGTTTTGTTGAGAGCTGTTTCAGTTGCTTTTCCTGCAGGTGTGGTTATATGGCTGCTTGCAAATATGTGGATTGGAGAATTCAGTATTTTGCATCATATAAGCAATTTTTTCGAACCTGCAGGTCAGCTTATGGGTATGGATGGTAAAGTTCTTTCTGCTTTTCTTCTGGGAATTCCTGCCAACGAAATTGTTTTGCCTATTGCATTGATGTCTTATATGGGTTCAGGTGAAATGATTGATGTGGATAATATAAATGTTATCGGAGAAATTCTTATCACAAATGGTTGGACGAAATTTACCGCTATAAGTTATATAATTTTTTCGGTTGCACATTTTCCTTGTGCAACAGCTTTGCTTACTGTGTTTAAAGAAACCAAAAGTGCCAAGTGGACGTTTTTTTCGTTCCTTATTCCTACAGTTTTAGGAGTTGTTTTGTGTTTTATTGTGAATATTATAGAAAAGTTTAAATTTATTTAATATTTTTGCGAAAAACACTTGCTTTTTACTGCTTGTTGTGGTAGTATTCTACTGCTAATGTGTTATCAAAAATCAAAGAGGTGAATTTAAATGAAAAATGGACTTCATCCCAAATACGGCGCAACACAGGTAAAGTGTGCATGTGGCGCAGTTCTTGAAACAGCATCCACGAAAGATGGTATGCATGTTGATATCTGCTCAAAGTGCCATCCTTTCTTTACCGGCAAGCAGAAGCTCGTTGATACAGGCGGACGCGTTGAAAGATTCAATAGAAAATATAACCTCTCTAAGTAAGTTATATCTGCTTGATGGAGCCGGTGAGTTATCACCGTCTTTTTGCGTTTTTTAAAGGATTGTTAAAATATGAGTGATTCTTATAAAACTCTTGCAGGTGAAGCCTGTGATGAATATATAGTAAAGCATTCGCGTTTTATCGGGTACGCAAAGCCTGTCAAAACTGAAAAAGAAGCTGTGGATTATATCAATGAAATTTCCAAAAAACATTGGGATGCCAAGCATAACGTTTATGCCTATTCAATAAGAGAGGGCGGAATTAAACGTTATTCAGATGATGGCGAGCCTCAGGGCACTGCCGGTATGCCTGTTCTTAATGTAATTTTGCAGGAGGATATAACCGATTGCGTCGTAGTTGTTACACGTTATTTCGGTGGCATTCTTTTAGGTGGTGGCGGACTTGTCCGTGCCTATACTCATTCCGCAAAAATTGGTATTGATGCGGCAGAGATAATAACTCTCTCTAAATGGACAGTTTGTGAAATTCAGTGTGAATACACTTTTTACGGCAAACTGGAAACCTTTATCCGTGATTTTGGCGGAGTTGTGGAAAATTGCGATTTTGGAGAAAATGTAACCATCACTTTCCGTATAAAAAAAGGTCTTGAAGATTCTTTTGATAAAAAACTCCAGGATCTTAGCAATGGAAGAGTTGGATTTTCGCAAATTGGTGAGGTTATTGCAGGAGAAAATACCTGAATTATATAATAATGAAAAAAATTCAAAAAAATCCGTCAAAAAAAGAGGGATTTTTTTGTTTTTATTGTATTATTATATATAGGGTTAAAAGGCGGTGCTTTCTGTGAATGGTGAAATCAGAAAAAGAACTCTGGCAAGAGAACGAATTTCTTTCTCAAAATATGCTATGCTTTGCGATAACTCAAAAGGAAGACTTGTTCCTGAAGAGGAATGTCCCGTAAGAACTGCCTATCAGCGTGATAGGGACAGAATTGTTCATTGTTCGGCTTTTCGTCGCCTTAAGGATAAAACTCAGGTTTTTCTTGCACCCGGTAATGTTCATTACAGAACCCGTTTAACACATACTCTAGAGGTTTCTCAGATTGCGAGAACAATTGCCCGTTCACTTGCACTCAATGAAGATCTTACAGAAGCAATTGCTTTAGGACACGATTTAGGTCACACACCATTCGGACACGCAGGTGAAAGAGCACTTAATCAGGTTTACGAAAAGGGTTTTACGCATTTTGAACAAAGCCTTCGCGTTGTTGATATGCTTGAAAGAGGCGGTAATGGTCTTAACCTGACTTATGAAGTAAGAGATGGTATCCGTTGCCATACAAGAGGCAAGGAGGCCGATACTCTTGAAGGCAGAATTGTTAAGTTGAGTGATAAAATTGCTTATATGAACCACGATATTGATGATGCTATACGAGGTAACATCATAAGCGAAGATGATATACCCTTGGAAATCCGCCTTGTTATCGGCTTCTCAAAAGCTCAGAGAATCAATACAATGGTTATGTCTGCTATCAATAATACAAGAGATGAATTGAAAATGGCAGATGATGTTCAGCATGCCTTTGACCAATTACATTCTTTTATGTTTAAATACGTTTATACTAACCCTAAATGCAAAAGCGAAGAGGGTAAGGCGGAGAGTATGATAAAAGAGCTTTTCCGTTACTATTCAAACGACCCTGAAAAAATGCCTGAATTATATCAGGAAATAGCGAAAAAAGAAGGTGCTCAACGTGCCGCTTGTGACTATATTTCCGGTATGTCTGACAGTTATTCATTAAAGGTTTATAATGATCTCTTCGTACCTAAAACATGGGATTTTTAACTATTAACTTTTAACTTGAATAGGTGGTGATACACAATGGCTCGTTTTTCAGATGATTTTATTCAGCAAATCCGCGATAATAATGATATCGAATCTGTTATCGGGAGTTATATCGATTTAAAAAGACGGGGAAAAAACCTTGTTGGTCTTTGTCCGTTTCATAATGAAAAAACGCCGTCCTTTACAGTGTATCCCGAAACCGCTTCTTACTACTGCTTCGGTTGTGGTGCCGGAGGCGAGGTAATAAATTTTATAAGAAATATTGAAAATCTTGATTTCTCTGAGGCAGTTAAGCTTCTGGCAGACCGGGCAGGGCTGAAGCTACCTGATACTAATTACGATGATGTTACTGCCAAATTACGCAGAAGAATTTACGAAGCTAATCGTGAAGCTGCAAGATTTTATCACGAAACACTTTTTACAGAGCAGGGTAAACAACAACTCAACTATCTTATAGGCAGAGGCGTTTCACCTAAAATGATAAAGCATTTTGGTCTTGGTGCTGCACCTGATGATTGGAATGCTTTGGAAAATCACCTTAAAAGCAAGGGCTTTCGACGTGACGAGCTTGTTGCGGCAAACCTTGTACGAACAAGTGAGAAGAATGGTAAACATTATTTCTATGATGCTTTCAGGTCAAAGGTTATGTACCCCGTAATAGATTTGAGAGGGAATGTTGTTGCTTTTGGCGGACGAGTTCTTGATAACAGTAAGCCCAAATATATCAATACTTCAGATACACTTGTTTATAAAAAAAGTAATGAGCTTTTTGCTTTGAACTTTGCGAAAAATGGCAATGAAAGAAAGCTTATTCTTTGTGAAGGTTATATGGACGTTATCGCTCTTCATCAGGCCGGATATGAAAATGCGGTTGCAGGTCTGGGTACAGCGTTGACACCCGAGCAGGTCAGTCTAATATCAAGGTATGCCGATGAAGTTGCCCTTTGCTATGACTCTGATGAAGCAGGGCAGAAGGCAGTTAGAGCGGCTATGACGCTTTTTTCAAAAACAGGTGTTAAGGTTAAGGTTATCAGACTTGATGGTGGTAAAGACCCTGATGAAATAATAAAAACTCACGGTAAAGAGCGTTTTGCCAAATTGCTTGACAAAGCAGATAACGATACCGAGTATAAATTGTCAAAGCTTCGCGAAAAATATATTGTTCAGACTGATGACGGGAAGCTTAATTTCCTTCGTGAAGCGGTTAAAATACTCGCTTTTTGTGATTCTATAGAAAGAGATGTTTATGCAATGCGTCTTTCGGATGAGCTTAATGTCGGCAAAGATGCAATTCTCCATCAGATTTACGAAGTCAGAAAAAAAGAGAACTATCGCAAAAATAAAGCTGAGTTTTCAACTGCACAAAAACAGATTCAGAATCTGGATGCGGCAGCAGACCCGCAAAGATTAAAAAATATAAGAGCAGCAAAGGCAGAGGATACGATTCTTGTCTCCTTGTTTAACAATGCGGCTTTTTATAAAAATTTTAAGGACAGGCTTTCAAAGGATGTTTTTGTTACACCTGTAAACAAGCGTCTTTTAGAAATAATAATTCAACGTCTTGAAGAACAGGAAAGTATCGATATTTCACATCTTTCGCAGTATTTAACATCGGAAGAAGTAAGCGTTGTTGCAAGGTTGCTTGCAAATCAGGCGATGGTTTCAAATACATTGCAGGAATGTGAAGATTGTCTTTTGGTTCTGGAAGAGGAAAAAAGAAAAAGGGAAACTCCGGCTCCTGCTCAGATGAGCGATGACAGTTTTCTGGCTTTCTTTAATTCTCTTAAAAAAGACGAAAATTAAGTGGTTACAATAATAGTGGATTAGAAAGGTGATGTGAAATGGAAGGTTGGGAGAAGAAACCGCAGATTAAAGCCCTTATCGATAAGGGTAAGGTCAGCGGTAAACTTGCAACTCATGACATCGACAACGTGATCCTCGAAATTGAGGGCTTTGATGTTGACGATATCGAAAAGCTTTATGAGCTCATTGAAAGCAACAGCATCGAAATTATCGACGATATCGGTGACGAAATGCTTGATGCTCTTTCAATGGATATCGAAGCAACAAAAGCACCTGATGAGGAAACACCTGCTGATGCAAAAGCAATGGCAATAGATGACCCGGTTAAGGTTTATCTTAAAGAAATTGGTCGTGTTCCGCTTCTTACATCTGAAGAAGAAATTGAACTTGCTATCAGAATTTCTGAAAATGACCAGGAAGCAAAACAACGTCTTTCTGAGGCTAACCTTCGTCTTGTTGTAAGTATTGCAAAAAGATATGTTGGTAGAGGTATGCAGTTCCTTGACCTCATTCAGGAAGGTAACCTTGGTCTTATTAAAGCGGTTGATAAATTCGACTATACCAAAGGATTTAAATTCTCTACTTATGCAACATGGTGGATTCGTCAGGCGATTACACGTGCAATTGCAGACCAGGCAAGAACAATTCGTATTCCTGTTCATATGGTTGAAACTATCAATAAGGTTAAAAAGACTAATAGTCAGCTTCTTCACGAAAACGGCAGAGATCCTACTGCAGAAGAAATTGCAGAAAAGCTTGAGATGCCCGTAGAAAAAGTTCGTGAAATTCTGAGAGTTGCACAGGAACCCGTTTCTCTTGAAACTCCTATCGGTGAAGAGGAAGATAGTCACCTTGGTGACTTTATTCCCGATGATGATGCTCAGGCACCGGTTGATGCTGGTTCAATGGCTGTTATGAGAGAACAGCTTGCAGAAGTTCTCAAAACACTTACTCCCAGAGAAGCAAGAGTTCTAAGCCTTCGTTATGGTCTTGAGGATGGCAATCCCAAAACACTCGAAGAGGTAGGTAAAGAGTTTAACGTTACCCGTGAACGTATCCGCCAAATTGAGGCAAAAGCACTTCGTAAGCTTCGTCATCCATCCCGCTCAAAGAAGCTTCGCGATTTCCTTGATTGATAAAAAATTATTGTTAATAACTTAAAAGGAGAATTGTTATGAAAAAGTCAAAAAAAGTTATATCAATTATGCTTATTGTTTCCGTAATGATTTCATTTGTTCTTCCCGTTGTATCAGTTGCTGCAAGAGTTTCTTATGATATAACTAACCCTTATGAAACTGTTGACTGGGTAAATTGGAAACAGTACAAAGCACAGCTTCACGCACACACACTTTATAGTGACGGTACAATGGATATCAGAGACGTTGTTGAAGAATATTATGCACGTGATTATGATATTCTTGCAATTACCGACCATGGTGTTGTTAACAGAGGTTGGAACAGAAGACCTGAAATTCTTGATTTAGTTGGTTATAATCAGTATATCCATAGCTTAAAACCTCTTAGTAATGAGAGATATAAAGAAATTACAACAGGTGCAGACCGTGATGGCAGACCCATGCTTGACGTTCCTCAGGGTATCGAAATGAATGCTCTTGTTGTTAGAAAAAATCACGTTAACGGATTCTTCTGTGGCTATGGTCAGGGTATTTTAGGTGATGAAGAGGATTATGAAACCGTTATTGCCGGTACTGATTCTGCAGGCGGTATCAGCTTTATTAACCATCCCGGTGACTTCATTGCTGCAAATGCTGAGAACGGAAGAGCACGTGATTATGACCAGCTTAAAGTTTTCATTGACCCTCTTATGAAGTACGATAGTTGTGTAGGTATTGAAATTTTCAACCTCAGAGATACAACTGACCGTGCAGACCGTATTTTGTGGGATAGTCTTCTTCAATATACAATTCCTAATGGTAAAAACGTTTGGGGCTTCTCCAATGATGACTCTCATGCCCTTGATGATATCGGTGTTACTCAGGAAATGATGCTTATGCCCGAACTTTCAAACGAAGCTCTCCGTACAGCTATGGAAAACGGCACATTCTTTGCTTGTTCAAAATATGCTCGTTACGAAATGGGTGAGGAGTTTGTTGGTACAGGCGAATACGCAAAAATCAGTGAAGTTATTGTTGATGATGATAGAGATACCATTTCTGTTGTTGCTTCTGATTATGATGTAATCGAGTGGATTGCAGATGGTGAAATTATTGCAACAGGCGAAACAATTTCACTTGCTGAGCATAGCGATGAAATCGGTTCTTATGTTCGTTTCCAGATTAAAAACGAAGGCGGAAGTCGGATGTAGCCATGTCGTTCTGTGAGCCAA
>JAZNHK010000108.1:0-2718 GCA_045576915.1 Acutalibacteraceae bacterium | reverse complement strand
CCATATAAACGATATAGAAAAAATCAAACCTGTTGAGCTTATTCCGTTTAAACACTATGAAATGCCTGAACATCTGCCCGATTTCAAGGATGTTAAAGGTCAGTTTGAGGTAAAACGTGCTTTAGAGGTTGCCGCCGCAGGTGGTCATAATGTTATGATGATCGGCCCACCCGGTTCAGGTAAGAGTATGCTTGCAAAGCGTATTCCCACAATTTTGCCGGATATAACAGTTGACGAAGCTCTTGAAACCACAAAGATTTATTCACTTTCTGGAAACCTTTCAAAGGATGAGGCGATAATCAATTACCGTCCTTTCAGAGCTCCTCATCACTCCGTTTCCCCTGCAGGACTTTCAGGTGGCGGAACAATACCCAAACCCGGTGAGCTTTCCCTTGCACACAATGGTGTTTTGTTCCTTGATGAATTACCCGAATTCAGCAGAAGCACAATGGAGGTTTTAAGGCAACCCATCGAAAACGGCACAATCACAATTTCCCGTGCCGCGTGTGCCCTTACTTATCCTTGTTCTGTTATGCTCATTTGTGCTATGAACCCCTGCCCTTGCGGTTATTTTGGGCATCCCACAAGAAGCTGCAGTTGTCCCAAAGGTGCACCTGCAAGATATCTTTCAAAGGTGTCAGGTCCGCTTTTAGACAGACTTGATATACATATTGAAGTTCCGCCCGTTGATTATAACCAGCTTTCCGATAAGGAAGAGGGTGAAAGCTCTGCATCAATAAGAGAGAGAGTAAACAAGGCACGTCAGATTCAGATAGAACGATTTAAAGGTACAGGCATAACCTGCAATGCAAAAATGACTTCATCTCTTACAAGAAAATATTGCCAACTTTCGCCAACTGCCGCAAAAACACTTGAAATATCATTTGAAAGGTTAGGTCTTTCTGCAAGAGCCTATGACAAGGTTTTAAAGGTAGCAAGAACAATAGCAGACCTTGACGAAAGCGAAACAGTTGAAAACAGACATATTCTTGAGGCTATTCAATACAGAAGCCTTGACAGAAAGTTCTGGAAGAGTTAAAAAACATAAAAACCAAATAAAAAATTTATCGGTCAGGTACAAATTGCAATAATTTGTACCTGACCGAACTGTTTAATAATATATTTTATGCCAGAGCTCTGTTAACAATCGCTTGATAATCGGTTATATCAACCACATCATCGGCGTTGCTATCGGCTGCCATAGCATAAACACCAGAAAGCTCTGTATTGCCGTTTGATGCACGTTCAACATCAAAAGCATCAAGAACATCACACACACTGTCACCGTTGGTGTCGCCATTAACAACGAGAGTGTATTCGGTGGACACATTACCATCAACAACAGTTACAGTTGTGCCTGTGCCCAACATTTTACTTTCGTTTACAGATATTTCGGATGACGATGGCACATACAAAAGCTCACTGATATCTGTTGTGCCTATTATTGATGTAAAAATCAATTTGTTTGTATAATCAATTGTAGCGTTGCTTGTTTCTCCAATATCCATAATCACATAATTGTGAGAATTGTTAATAGCATACTTATGTGCAGCACTATCGCGATAGCAATAAATTGTAAAATCGCTTGCACAATTGTAGAATGCATTTACACCAATTGTTTTTACACTTTCTGGTATAACAATTTTGGACAAGGCTTTACAACCAAGGAATGCGAGAGCACCAATATTCTGAACACCATTTTCGATTTTTACAGATTTCAAAGTAGTGTTGTTTTTAAATGCACCGGTAGATGTGGTTGTAACTGTTTTCCCATCAATAATACCCGGTATAACAATGGAATCTGCACTTCCTTTATACCCTGTTAGCTTACAGGTTTCATCATCTACATTTTCAAAATCAAAATTACAAATAACACAGATATCAGAAACTGAATCGGCTTGTGTTGTTAAATCACAACGAGAACACTTATAAGTTATTATGTGTGGATGCTCTTCTGCAACAGAAACCATAACATAATCGTGACCAATTGGCTCAACAACTGTAACATCAGACTTATCACCACACCTTGTGCAGTGTCGTGATTTGCTACCCTCTTCTGTACAGGTAGGCGCAAGGTCAATTGTCCATTCCGTTGCATAATCGTGTCCTGTTTCAGCAATAGCTTCGGTTGAAACCATTTCACCACAATCAATGCAATATTCATTCTTGTAGCCCGCTACTGTACAAGTAGGTTCAAGCTCTGTTACCCACACTGTATTCAAGTGACCTATGGCAGGAATTGTTTCTGTTGAAACCATTTCACCGCACTCAAGACAATATTCATCCTTGTAACCATCAGCTTCGCAAGTTGGTTCTTGCTCGGTTATCCATTTTGTGTTCACATGACCGGTTGCCGGAATCACTTCTGTGTTAATCAATTCACCACATTCAAGGCAATATTCATCCTTGTAGCCATCAGCTTCGCAAGTTGGTTCTTGCTCGGTTATCCACATTGTGTTCACATGACCGGTTGCAGGAATCGCTTCTGTGTTAATCAATTCGCCACATTCAAGACAATATTCATCTTTGTAACCATCAGCTTCGCAAGTGGGTTCTTGCTCGGTTATCCACACTGTATCCACGTGACCTGTTGCGGGAACTACTTCAGTTGCAACATAATTACAAACAGAGCAAATATGGTGTCTTGAACCATCATCCGTACAAGTTGGTTCAACGTCAACTACCCACTCACCATAAGTATGGGGTGCCACCTCTACC
>JAZNHK010000107.1:0-3530 GCA_045576915.1 Acutalibacteraceae bacterium | reverse complement strand
ATTTATCGCAATTCCTATATTACGTTTTTTCTGAAGTGAGCAATTTCGTATTATTATGTTGCGACAACCGCCGTCAAATTCCTCCGTATCTCGCACAGCAACCCAATTTATACCGTCATATTCCATAATTCCTTTTTCGTGGCAAGGCGGCGTATCGGAAGTGTAAAGCTTTCCGTCTTTCGGGTTCATCAGAACACGGTATGTTTTACCGTTAACCGCAACGGTGTCCGAATGCTGAACCTGCATTCCTTTGTGCCATCTGCACCAAGCCCCACCAAGAATCCTGCAGAAAAAACCGGTTGTTGAGTTATCATCCAGATCAATACAGTTTTCGATTATTCCATTTTCAATCCAACCTATATGAGTGTTTGAGGTTGCGTAATCAAAGGCGTTGAGTGCTATTGGGTCATCAAATGTACGGAACTTGCCGTTTCTTATAACAAATCCATCGCCCCAACCAAGATGAACACCATCTTTATTTCCTGTTATATATAAATCATTAAGACTAATATTTTTAAACGCACTTATCTGAATTGCATAATCCTTTTCAAGTAATCCATGGCACTCAAAACCATGGATTTTTAAATTTTCAACATAAATCATTGCAACCTGTGCCCGTAATCCCGCAATCCGACTGTTCACGCCAAAGTCGTTGCTTTCAATACCGTTACATTCAAGATGCAATCCGATAATTTCAATATTACGATTATATTCTCCCTTAAGCGCACCTTTATTTATAAAAGCATTACCATTAACGCCACTAAGACATTCTTCCCGTTGAAGAATCACACCTTCACAGAACACAAGCTTTGTATTATCACCGATTTCAATTTGCCGGGAAATTTTATAAATACCGGGAACAGTAACTTGAACTATTCCGCCCTTATCAACCGCTTTTTGAAAAGCTTCGGAGTTTTTATGTGGGTTATTTTCAGGCAAAAAACCATATTCATCTGCACTGATTACTACATTTTTCAAGTTGTCCACCCCACAAATTGAATTTGCCAGTTACTATCGAAGTCTTTTGTCACGCAAATCAGATACAGATACAATTTAAACTCCTTGTATCCGCTCCCATCTATTTCACTGTCATCTCTGATAATAAAGCCTCTTTCAGGTAGACATGGTACCAATTTGCCATAGCAGTTTTTTACCATAACTCCCGCAATCATATTATCGCGAACAATAATTTCTTTGACTCTATCTTCATTATCAATAGTTTTGCTATAATGACACTCTATGCTTCTACGTTTTGAAAAATCTTCATTTAAATACACACCGTTACCAATACGAAAAAAATCCAGTTGATCCTCTAAAGAAAGACCCTCGAGTAAATTACAAAATCCGTCCGGATAGCTTAACTTCCCGTGTAAACTCTCATCATATTCAATATATTTCATAATAATCAACTTCCCTACAAATTCTTATTTATCAAACCAATTATACCACCCTACAAAAACAAAAACAACCCTGCTTATGCTACACTTAACTCTTGTTTTTATTGGTAGTCAGTGTTAGAATTATGGTATAAAAATAACATTTTAAAGAGAGTGATAGTATGAGTTTATATAAGTCATTCAAAAAGGTTAGCAGTATTTTAATTGCGGTTATGGTTTTGTGTTTAAGTGCTTTACCGGTTTTTGCCGCAACCACTATTGAGGTTATCAGCAAGACCGATATTGCCGTTTCTGATGATAACTGGTGGGACAGAGGTGTTCAGTATGGACGAATTCTCGTTCTGAATAATCAAAGCAAGGAAGAAAACAATGTTCTTCTTGCAACCCATTGTGAGCTTAATGCAGGGCTTACGGATAACGCCCCCGGTTATCCTATATATCGTAGTAATGACAACGGAAAAAGCTGGGAGGTTGTTACCCGGGTTACAGACACTCTGACAGGTGCAAATTCCGAATGGAACCCTACGCTTTTTGAGCTTTCAAAGCCTTGCGGAGATTACCCTGCAGGAACTGTTGTTCTTGCGGCTTGTTCTGTTGACCCCGAACACAAAAAAGAATCACACATCCGCCTTTATTTCAGCCTTGATGGTGGCTACACCTTTGACCAGGGAGTTGTAGTTGCATCTGCAGGTGGTCTTGATGAGGGCGTATGGGAGCCGTTTTTGGTTCAGCTTGATGATAGTAGTCTTGTTTGCTATTATTCCGATGATTCAGACCCCAAGCACTCACAAAAAATCGTATATAAGCAATCAAAAGATTGCGTAAATTGGAGTGAAGCAGTAACTATTGTAGCAAGTGAAATCCCCGAAGAAAGACCCGGTATGCCCGTCGTTACAAGAATAGCTGACGGCTCATATTTTATGGTTTATGAGATTTTTGACAAAGCCGATACCGAAGGCAACCCCATTTATTACAAAACGTCAACTGACGGACTTGATTGGGGTGAGGCTTCAAACATCGGTGAGGAGCTTTTGAGCAAAAATGGCAAAAAAGCCTTAGGCTCTGCCCCCTA
Organism: Acutalibacteraceae bacterium; assembly: GCA_045576915.1. Taxonomy (GTDB): domain Bacteria; phylum Bacillota; class Clostridia; order Oscillospirales; family Acutalibacteraceae; genus DTU089. The sequence goes on along the minus strand of JAZNHK010000107.1, from coordinate 1,061 downwards.
CTGCAACTGGACTCCTGTTGGAGGTGAACACGGAACATTGATTGTAAGCGGAACTCATATGAGAAAAGGGAACAGTAGAACCGGTACCGATTATTTCATCAGTTACGATAACGGAGCAACATGGGAAACCGTTCCGCATATTATTCCATACACTATCGCTGACCACGTTGGCTACAGCAACTCTTTCGCATTCTCAGAAGACGGCAAAACAATGTATTCAATCAACAATCCGCAAAGAGATGACAACCCCGACAAATCCAAAATGGTTGTTGCCGTTGCAGAACTTCAGAAAACAACCTTCACCAACCAAAACAATACTACTATTGTTATATTAATTGTTTCTGTTGTTCTTCTTGGTGTAATAATTACTGTTGGAATTTTAATTAAGAAAAAGAAAGCTTAAAAACCCACAACTCCCACCTACTGTTTTATCAGTAAATGGGAGTTGTTGCTATTTTAATAAGTTTTCACTCTGCATATATCACCTTCACTTGCACGGACAGCTGTTCGGAGGGCTTGTCCGTGAATAAATCGTCAGGAATGTATTTTTTATTAAAATTCAGCCCGTAAAACTCTAATTCACCCACTAAAAAGGACCCTTTAGTACCGATGTAGGTAACGAGGAGCTTTCTCACCTCGAGATGATTGATGCAATTGTGTTCCAGTTGACACGAAATCTTTCACTTAAAGAAATCAAGAAAAGTGGTTTTGATACCTACTTCGTTGACCATACAACAGGTATCTACACAGTTGCTGCAAGTGGTTTTACATGGACTGTTGCAAGTATGCAGTCTAAAGGCGATGTAATCACTGACTTACACGAAGACCTTGCTGCTGAACAGAAAGCAAGAACGACTTACGATAACATCCTCCGCCTTGTTGATGATCCCGATGTTCGTGACCCAATCAAATTCCTTCGCGAACGCGAAATCGTACACTATCAATGGTTCGGGGATTTAAACCTTTGATAGCTTGTCCCTCTTTCTTTGTTTATTGCAGTAAAAATTTTTTACATATCACAGAACAGAAAAGCAGAGTAGTATCAGATAATCCCGTGTACT
>JAZNHK010000106.1:0-2582 GCA_045576915.1 Acutalibacteraceae bacterium | reverse complement strand
AAACCATATTTGGAGGTGCAACTGACAAATGGCTCGTATTTCAGGTGTTGATTTACCAAGAGATAAGAGAGTAGAAATCGGTCTTACCTATATTTTTGGTATCGGCCGTAAAACTGCTAGCGAAATTATTGCTGCAACAGGTGTAAATCCTGACACAAGAGTTAAGGATCTTACTGAAGAAGATGTTGCAAAATTACGTGAGTATATTGATCACAATGTTAAGGTTGAAGGTGACCTTCGTCGTGAAACAGCTTTCGATATCAAGAGACTTGTAGAAATCGGTTGCTATCGTGGCGTTCGCCATCGTAAAGGTCTTCCCGTAAGAGGCCAGCGTTCAAAAACTAACGCTCGTACTCGTAAAGGTCCTAAGAAGACTATAGCTAACAAGAAGAAATAAGTCGAAGGAGGTATTAGAATGGCTACAAAAGCTACCGGCAAAAAAGGTGCCGGAACACGCAAGCGTCGTGAACGTAAAAATATTGAACGCGGTGCGGCTCATATCCAATCCACCTTCAATAACACAATTGTTACTATTACTGATACTCAAGGCAATGCCGTTTCTTGGGCAAGTGCCGGCGAAATGGGCTTCAGAGGTTCTCGTAAGTCCACTCCCTTCGCAGCACAGACAGCTGCTGAAACAGCAGCAAAAGTTGCTATTGAGCACGGTATGAAAACTGTTGAAGTTTATGTTAAAGGCCCCGGTTCAGGAAGAGAAGCTGCAATCAGAGCATTGCAGGTTGCAGGTCTTGATGTTACACTCATCAAGGATGTAACTCCCATTCCTCACAACGGATGCCGTCCGCCTAAAAGAAGACGTGTATAACATTATAGGAGGAAACGAATTATGGCAAGATATACCGGTGCGGTATGTAAGCTTTGCCGCCGCGAGGGCCAGAAGCTCTTTTTAAAGGGTGGCAGATGCTATACCAATAAATGCGCTATCGAGCGCCGTTCCTATGCACCCGGCCAGCATGGTCAGGGTCGTAAAAAGATTTCCGAATACGGCATGCAGCTTCGTGAAAAACAGAAAGCAAGACGTTATTACGGAGTTCTTGAGGGACAGTTCCACAAATATTTCCTTATGGCTGAAAAAATGCCCGGTCAAGCAGGTGAAAACCTTCTTAAACTTTGCGAAAGCCGTTTGGACAATATAGTTTACCTTCTCGGTTGGGCAGATTCCCGAGCAGAAGGCAGACAGCTTGTTACACATGGTCACTTCTGTGTTAACGGCAAAAAAGTTGATATTCCTTCCTACCTTTGCAAGGCAGGGGATGTAGTTTCCATCAAGGAAAAATCAGCACAGACCGACGCATTCAAGAATATTATCGAAGCAAACGGCAGCCGTCCGGTTCCCGCTTGGCTTGATATCAATCGTGATGCACTTACAGGTAAGGTTATCAACCTTCCCGAAAGAGATCAGATTGACGCTCCCGTTGCAGAGCATCTTATCGTCGAGTTCTATTCTAAATAATGCTCTTTAGCCTCGAGCCTATAAAGGCTAAACAAAAAACGCAGGTATTCTGTGTAATTTTTAAGGAGGGTTTGGTATGATTGGTATTGAGAAACCCGAAGTAAGATTTACCGGTTCAGCAGAAGATGCAGCGTACGGCACATTTGTTGTTGAGCCTCTTGAAAGAGGTTTTGGTACAACACTTGGTAATAGCCTTCGCAGAGTTCTTCTTTCATCGCTCCCCGGTTATGCTATTACTTCTGTAAAGATTGATAATGTTCTTCATGAATTCTCAACGATCCCGAACGTAAAAGAGGATGTGACTGAGATCGTTCTTAACCTTAAGGGCGTTATTCTCAAAATACACGGAGACGGCCCCAAGACCATGTATATTGAGGCAAATGGCTCCGGTGTAATCACCGCAGGTGATATTAAAGCTGATTCAGAGGTTGAAATTCTCAACCCCGACCATCACATTGCTACACTTGATGCTGATGCACACGTAACAATGGAGCTTACAGCTGACAAGGGAAGAGGCTATGTTTCTTCTGACAGAAACAAACAGATTCTCGATCCCGTTATCGGCGTAATTGCAATCGACTCTATTTATACACCTGTTTTAAAGGTGAACTACACAGTTGAAAATACTCGTGTAGGTCAGATTACCGACTATGATAAGCTCACTATTGATGTGTGGACAGACGGAACAATTTCTGCAAAAGAGGCTGTTTCATTTGCTGCTAAAATCCTTACAGAGCACCTTAATCTCTTTGTTGAACTTTCAGATGAAGTTTCTAACACAGAAATTATGGTTGTTAAGGATGACACTTCTATGGGCAAAGTTCTTGAAATGACGATTGAAGAGCTTGATCTTTCAGTTCGTTCTTTCAACTGTCTCAAGAGAGCCGGTATCAATACTGTTGAAGATTTAATCAATAAAACTGAAGACGATATGATGAAGGTTAGAAACCTTGGCAGAAAATCTCTTGACGAGGTTGTTGCTAAATTGGCTTCTCTCGACCTTTCTCTTCGTGATGAAGACGAATAAGAAATTCGTATTTTCTACAAAGGAGTGATTTAGATGCCCGGAACCAGAAAACTCGGCAGAGCAACTGATCATCGTAACGCAATG
>JAZNHK010000105.1:0-3100 GCA_045576915.1 Acutalibacteraceae bacterium | reverse complement strand
TTTTTTCGTTTCTTATTATTATGGTGTGTGGGTTATCGTATTGAATAAGCTCTGCAGTTTCATTATTCTTAAGATGAATAATGGTGAATGTGCAATAAGCAACGCCACGCACCGAACAAACAGGAAGAGTTGCAGCAATCGTTTCAACACACTCCTCAAGGGAAAGACCTTCTGCAAGCATTGTTGAGATGATTTTTGAAGTAAGTGTTGAAAGAATACTTGCTTTAACACCGCTACCGAGACCATCGGAAAGAACAACCACAGTTGATTCCTCATCGGGCTCAACTATATCAATATGATCTCCGCAAAGCTGTTCACCGTAATGGTTTATACTTTTGTAACCGATATCTGCACATAAATCATTCATCAGAAATCGACTCCTTCAATTTTGCAAGTGCAATTTTTGTTTCCGCGGCTGTTTCACCCAAAAGTGAAGCAATCTCCTGAACAATTCGCATTTGCTTATCAACAACCTTATCGGCAACCTCAATTGTCTGACGGCTGATATTTTCTTTTCTTTCTCTTTGCTCCTCTTCGGCAGTAACATCTCTCATAATGCCGATAAGAAGATGTGAATCTCTGTCATAAACAACAGTTTGTTCAACATATCTTTTGTATTCTGCAAGGTAAACTCTCTGGTTACTCACACCTCTGCCGGTTTTAAGAACTGTTTCAAAAACCGTAGGGTCAAGAATACGGATAACATAATCGCCAAGAACATCAGAAGCATATCGGATATTCATAATTTCTCTTGCGGCTTTATTAATTTGCTGAACTTCTAAATTCTCATTAAGAACAATAAGTCCGTTGGGAGAACTGTTAACAATAGTATCTGAGAAGCTTTCAGCCTTTTCCTTAAGGAAAGGAAGACACATTGAAATCTCCGCTTTACCCTGACAAATTGCAGCAGCTTTTTCACGACAAGTATTGTAACCGCAAGAACCGCAATTGAGCTCATGAGCAGGTTTGAATTTACCCATCTGACGAAGAACAGCGTTAATTTCCATTTCTGATGGTTGAGGATATCTGTGTTCAATATATTCAAATTGCTTTTTGAGTTCAGTAGCTTTAGGTTGAGAAACCTCAAAATCCTTTTTACCTGCATAATTTGCTATAGTAAGGTAATCGGTAATGGTTTCTGTGTGGTGGTATTTTTCCATAACAGGACCACCCATACAGCTACCGACACAAGCAGACATTTCAATAAAGCATTTATGAACCTTTCCGCTTTCAATATCCTTGAGTGCTGCTATACAGTTTTCAACACCATCGAGTGCGATATATGTATAGTCAGGTGTATCCTGAGCCATTGTTTTAAGCACACCGCCTGTTGTAGGGAAGAAACGCGCACGACTGAAATCATCGTTGTCTTTTTCAACTTCAAGCTCTATATTTTCACTTTTGAGCCAATTTGTAAGTTCTTCAAATGTAAGGACTGCATCAACAATACCTTCGTAATGCTCAGCTTCGTCTTTTTTTGAAACGCAAGGTCCGATGAAAACTGTTTTTGCATCAGGGTAGCGTTTCTTAATGTCCATACAGTGAGCCTGCATAGGTGAAACAACATCTGCAAGATACTCCAATTCTGCAGGAAAATGTTTCTGAATAAGTAAGTTTATAGAATGGCAACAAGAAGTTATAATAATGTCTCTATCATCCTCTTTGAGCATTCTCTCATATTCGTTTTTAACAATTGTTGCACCGATAGCGGTTTCTTCAACATCATAAAAGCCCAACTTTTTTAGAGCTTTTCTCATTGAATTTATTCCAACGCCATCGTAGTTCGCAATAAACGAGGGAGCAAGGCTCACTATAACCTTTTCCCTTGCCTGCAAAAATACTTTTACTTTTTCGGTTTCATCAACAATTTCTTTTGCATTCTGAGGACAAACAACAAAACACTGACCGCAGAGAATACACTCGTTTCCGATAATATGAGCCTGATTTCCCGAAAAGCGTATCGCCTTAACGGGACAATGGCGAATACATTTGTAACAGTTTTTACAGTTGGATTTTTTTAATGTTAAACAATTAGGCATTTCCCGTTACACCCTTTCAATTTTTGTTAAAACGTTTTCCTTGAAAAATTCTTTAAAATTTTCTCTTGTAATACCGGTATGAATATCATCATCTACCTGAACAGTTACGCCCACACGATTACACTTGCCGATACAAAAGCTACCGGCAAGTGTTATTTCGTTTTCTAAATGATTTTCTTCAACGGCTTTCTGAAAGAGCTCAACTATTTCCGCAGAACCTTTCAAGTGGCAAGAGCTACCTACACAAACCTGAATTATCATTTTTATACTTTTCCTTTTACATTATCGTTGAAAAATTCTTCAACTGTTTCAGGTGTTACTGAGAAGAAAGCGTCGTCAACAGTTACACAAACTCCCTGCTGGCATTTGCCCATACAAAATGTGCCGCCTAATTCTACTTTATCTCCTAAATTATTTTCTTTAATAAGGTACTGAAGCTGTTCAACAACCTGACGAGAACCTTTAATATGGCAGGAACTACCGATACAAACTGTAACTTTCATTTCTTTAACTCCTTATCTGATTATTCGTAATCAACAACATTTACCCAAGAAAGAAGGAATTCTCTTTCTTTCTCATTGCCCTTAACTGACTGAGAAGCGGCAACGATAGGCATCCATTTTTGAACATACTGTTTAGCTGTATTGCTCTTTTGACAGAACAAATCAAGATATTTCTTAGCACCTTCAATATCACCGTTAAGCCAGAAAAGAAGGTATGTTCTTGCGGCATCTGCAGAAGCATTACCCTGAGTAGCATGTGACCAGTCGAGAATATATGCTGTGCCATCTTCTGCGATGATAATGTTTGAGGGGTTAAAGTCGCCATGGCAAACTTTGTTGTGTTTGGGCATACCTTCAAGTCTTGTGTGAAGGTCATAACGTGTTGTTGCATCAAGTTCAGAAGAACTGATTTTGCGGTTCATCTTATCCTTGAGCTTGTTGAGCATGGGGCATGTTTTGGTGTGGATATATATCTGAAGGTCAACAAACATTTCGAGATATTCATCAAATTTGTCGGGGTTTTTCTGCATAAGTGATGCGAGGGTTTCGCCTTCAATA
>JAZNHK010000104.1:0-3956 GCA_045576915.1 Acutalibacteraceae bacterium | reverse complement strand
GTTATGCGCGATACCGTCGGTGCAGGAATTGCCGAAGGTGTAGCTGTGGGAATTTTAGAAAATACCGACCTGGTTTCCGACGCAATGTCTGAAATGGCAGATGTGGTCGCCGATTCTAACCTTAGCGTAGAGCCTGAAGTGACAGCAAAGTCCATTGATTTTGAGGCTTTTAAAGAAAAAATACGACCGTCTTTAGATTATATAAAATCACAGATTTCAATGGTACAGGATACAATGACTGCACAGTTTAGTGCGTCTGCACAGCTTGTAGCAGCAAGAACATGCGCGACTATGGAAAGTGTTTATAACAAAACAACTAATTTTAACAACAATTATAACATTACCGCAGCAAACAATTCACCAAAGGCAACTGCAGATGCAATCAAAAATCAAATGACTATGCAGCGTATGCTGTTTGCTACAAGATAAATTGTACGCTGAAATACGAAACATTTTTATTATTTACCAAGGGTTTGTCAAGAAGGTTATTTGTTACTCTCTTGATAAGCCCTTAATAAATAAAGAGTCGAAAGGCGGTGGTGATAGATATGATTGTGACATAATATTTGCTTGATATTAACACTGTTCTATGATAAAATAAAATAAACTCATATAAAAAATTTTAGGAGAGATGATATATGAAAATTAACTTTGACTCAATAAAAAAATACTGCGAAAAAAGAGACAACGAAGTAAAAGAGGCTATCAAACGTGCGAAAAAGGCAGACGTGCATCCCACATTTATGAAGCTCTTAGAAACACAAGGCAAAATTAATTTAAAACATAAATTACCACTGGTATTGCACGATGGAGCAACCGAAGAGCAAATTGTTAAATTTGAGGAAGCTATGGATGTTACAATTCCTGCACCTTATCGTGAACTCTTAAAATTCACCAATGGAGCTAAATTAGGAGAAGCTTCGGTTGAATTTTTCGGTTTGGAAGAAAACAAAAATTCACTCTATACCTTATATACCATCAATGACGCCGATAAAATAGAAAATATTTCAGGCGTTATAGCGAACAACTGGCTAATTATTGGTGAGGATATAGCAAGCAATTTAATTTGTATAAGTCTGGAGACAGGAGAAATATATAGTTGGGATTATCATAATGTTGGAGATGAAGAGTGCTTTTTAAATACGGATTTTTATACTTATATAGAAGAGGATTTGATTGGTTTTATGTATGAAATTGAGAGGGAAGGACTGAAAAATGACTGAATTGACAATAACCGAAAAAAAGAAGCTTGATGCAGAACGCAACAAAGCTATTAGATTGGCTTGGCGAAACGAGCGTGAACGAGCTTTGAAGGGATTGCAAACAAGGGATTGGACGGATGAAGAATTCGAACAGTTAATTGAAGAAGGAAAGGTTTCCGGCTATGAAGGACATCATATGAAATCCGTCATGGCATATCCTGAATACGCCGGGGACCCGGACAACATTCAATTCTTGGGATATAAAAAGGAAACACAAGAAAACAATCTAGCAGACAACATTATAGAATGGCATGAAAAAACCGTGAAGGAATTAAAGTACAGAATCAAAAAAGCAAGAGAGATAGGGATGCATCCTTCGTTCATCAATCTTTTGGAAGTGCATGATAAAGCAAATGTCGACAACAAACCTCCTACTGTATTTTACGATGGTGCAACAGAAGATGAGCTTGTAAAGTTTGAAAATACCCTTGGTGTTACTATTCCTGCACCATACCGTGAAATTTTAAAATTTACCGATGGAGCGTATTTTGGAGAAGCAATGGTGGAATTCTTTGGCATAAACGATAACGAGGAAAAACACCGCATATTTCCTGCTTCCTATCGTAATATCTTAAAATATGCCGACGAATCAGATAAAGACTCTCGAATGATAGCTCTTTTTGGTGCAAATAACGATGAAGGAAAAATACACACACTATATAGCGTTAATAATGCTGAAAAAGCTAGTAATATTATAGGTGCTTTTGAGAAAGACCTATTAATCATCGGTAAAGATGTGGCGAATATTTTGATTTGCATCAACACGAAAACAGGAGAAATAGTGGGTTGGGATTATCGTGATATCGAAGATGGATATTTTGAGTTTAACACAGATTTATATACCTACTTTGAAGAAGATTTAATTGATTTTATTAACAACAAAGAGGAGGAATAACACCATGGACAGAGAAGCAAAAAAATGGCATAAGGAAAAAGACAAAGAAGTAAAGGATATGATAAAAAAGGCTAAAAAAGCAGGAATGCACCCCTCATTTATCAATCTTTTAAAAGCACAGGATAAGCTGAAAAAAAAGTATAAATTTCACATGGAATTCCACGAGGGCGCAACAGAAGAAGAACTCGTGAAATTTGAAAAAACTTTAGGTGTTACCATCCCTGCACCCTACCGTGAGTTTTTAAAATTTACAAACGGTGCCGATTTGGGAGAAGCTAGTGTGGAGTTTTTCGGGGTAAGTGAGACTGCAGGAAGCGCCAGTATGTACGATATGAACTACATCGATCCGGAAATCGACGCTTACGACATCGCCGGCGCAAGAAACAGTAATCTTCTGATTTTCGCCATGGACGTTGCAAGTTTTTTAACAGGTATCAATACTGAGACAGGCGAGATAGTTTTCTGGAATCACGAAGACGAGGAAGACAAATATTGTGAATTAGCCGACGATTTTTATTCCTATATCGAAGAGGATTTAATCGGATTTATAACAGAAAAGGAGAGTGATTGATATCGCAACAAAAATGACTAAAAAAGAGATACGTAAACTACGAGCCCAGGCATACAAAGCCGTAAATGAAGCATGGGAAAGAGAATTTGAGCGTTCCAAAAAAGGGTTGCAAACCAGAGACTGGACAGACGAAGAATTTGAACTCTTAAAAGAAGGAAAAAAGATTCCCGGCTATGAAGGACATCATATGAAGTCTGTTATGGCATATCCTGAATACGCCGGGGATCCGGACAACATACAATTTTTAAAACAAATCAGAGAGGACGGGCAAACCAAAGACGGCGACCATTTTAAGGCCCACGGTGGGAACTTCCGAAACCCCACCAACGGCTACTATGATGAAAAAAGTCAAACAACAATACCATTTGAGGATGGAGAGAGACCATCAATACTCAAATACGAACGAAACCGATATAACGAAGAAAAACAAGCAGGCACCGAAGAGGGTGTTTTTTTTATGCCTAAAAACGAAAATAAAGGAGGAAGTAGAATGGGAAATTTAGCATTATGCACCCCGGAAGGCATCGGTATGCTAACTGAAGCAGCAAGCTTAATGGAAAACATGGGAATAAATTGCGGACCATTGGTGGAAGGTTTACAAGCAGCACAAATAGCAACTGAGGCTATGTCTATTGCACAAGCAGCATTGAACCTTGTTATGAATCTTAATCCTATAGCGTTAGTCACAATTGCTATTGCATCACTAGTCGCTGGTCTTACTTACTTGTGGAACACAAATGAAGACTTTAAAAATGCTCTTATTGGTGCATGGAATATGATATCTGAGGTGTGTTCAGCGGTTTGGGACGCAATTGCACTATTTTTTACAGAAACATTGCCTGCTGCACTCGAAACAGCAATGAATTTCTTTGCCGAGTTACCGGGAAAAATATGGGAGTTTTTGAGTCAGACAGTAGGTAAACTTGGAGAATGGGCATCAGGCTTAATCAGCAAAGCAGGTGAGGTATTACCTGGCGTTATCTCTTCTGTTGTAGGCTTTTTCTTAGGATTGCCGGAAAAAATGCGCGAAGTAGGAAAAAATCTCATAGAGGGAATCTTCAACGGCATATCAAATGCAGTTACATGGTTATATGAAAAACTTAAAGGCTGGGCAGGCAATGTAATTGATTACATCAAGGGTCTGTTTGAAATTAATTCTCCATCGAAAGTTATGCGCGATACCGTCGGTGCAGGAATTGCCGAAGGTGTAGCTGTGGGAATTTTAGAA
>JAZNHK010000103.1:0-8702 GCA_045576915.1 Acutalibacteraceae bacterium | reverse complement strand
AACTATTCCTGTTGCTTTCATATATTCAAAAACTCCTTTATTGATTTATAACATTTCTATTATCTGTAAACAAAAAAATTTTATACTCTTGTTAATTAAAAAAGCAACTCCATTTTTCGTTAAATTTAATCGTTTTATGTTATTGTTGACAAAAATATATGTAAGTTCTATAATATTTTTGACATTTATATGTAAAACATAAATATTTTCAATCATATAGTGTTATTTGAATTTAATTTTAGGGTGGTTGTATGAAAAAGTTTTTAAAAAGATGTTTATCTTTGTTTTTGGCCATCGCAATTATTGGGGGTTCTGCACACGTTGGGCTTAGTGATGTTGACTGCAGTTGGATTTTTGCAGTTAAATCAGAGGCGACAAGTGAAACGAATTTAGTGTTTGAATTGAGCTTAGATGGTACATATTATTCTGTAAAAAAATGCGATTCTTCTGTGACTGGAGAAGTAATTATCCCATCAACATACGGTGGCTTGCCGGTAGCCAGAATAGATGTATATGCTTTCAATGGGTGTAAAAGTCTTACATCAGTTACTATTCCTAGTACAATTTTGACTATAGGTTTGAAGGCTTTTTATCAGTGTACAGGTCTTGAAAGTGTGTATATAACCGACCTTGCGGCATGGTGTGCTATTGATTTTTATGACGAGTTTTCAAATCCTCTTAATTATGGAAAAAATCTGTACATTAATGGAGTATTGGCAACAGATTTGGTTATTCCTAGTAGTGTAACTAGTATAAGTAATAGAGCTTTATACAATTGCGATAGCCTAGTATCAATTGCTATTCCTGCAGGTGTTTCAAGTATAGGGGAAAGTGCTTTTTATTCGTGCTCAAATCTTAAAAGTGTGTATATAACAGATATTGCGGCATGGTGTGGTATTAGTTTTGGTGATGAATATTCAAATCCTCTTACTTATTCGACTGAAATGTATATTAACGGGAAATCTACAACAGAGATAATTATTCCTGATGGAGTAACAAATATAAACGATAGAGCTTTCTATTGTTGCAAATACCTTACATCGGTTACTATTCCTAAAAGTGTGTTGAGTATTGGTGATAACGCTTTTGATTTGTGCAGTATTTCTACGCTTGTGATCCCTGATGGAGTAAAACATATTGGTAAAAGAGCTTTTAACCGATGTAAAAATCTTGAAACAGTCACCATTTCCGATGGTGTAACAAGTATTGGTATTGGCGCATTCAGTGATTGCTCAAGTATTACAGAAATCAATATACCCAGTAGCTTAACAAGTATAGCCAGTAGTGTTTTCAGTGGGTGTACAAGTCTTTCATCTATCATAATACCTGATAGTGTAACAAGTATAGATTCATATGCTTTTAACGGTTGCACAAGTCTTTTATCAATAGTAATCCCTGGTAGGGTAGCAAGTATAGGTTTGTATGCTTTTAAAGGTTGTGCAGGCCTTGTTTCAATCAATATACCTGATAGTGTTTCCGTTTTAGATGATAATGCTTTTGAAAATTGCACAAATCTTGCTTCGATTACCATACCGGATACTTTAGAAAAAATGGGTAAATCAGTGTTTCTTAATACAGCGTTCTACAATGATAGTAATAATTGGGAAAACGATGTTTTGTATATTGGTAAATGTCTTTTAACAGCAAGAACAACGCTATCCGGTGTATATGCAATAAAATCGGGTGCAAAAATAATTGCAGAACGTGCTTTCTTTAACTGCACAAGTCTTTCATCAATTAAAATACCCGATTCGGTTGTTGGGGTTGGTGATGGTGCTTTTGAATGTTGTTCAGGTATCACTTCGATTGCAATACCTAATGGCGTTTCAGATTTTAGTGACCGTGTTTTATATGGGTGCACCAATCTACAGTCGGTTACGATACCCAATGACGTGAGGAGCATAGGATTATATGCTTTTTATAATTGTACAAGTCTTGAAACAATTGTAATACCGGATAATGTGACTAGTATTGCTAAATGGGCTTTTTATAATTGCAAAGCTCTTGAAACTCTTACAATCGGAAATGGTGTAAAGAGTATAGGTGAAAAAGCATTTGCTAATTGCGAGAAACTTTCATCTGTTACAATTGGTAATGGTTTAACAGAGGTAAGTGAAAAAGCATTTATCAATTGCGATAAAATTACAGGTGTATATATCAATGATCTTGCGGCGTGGTGTTCCGTTAGTTTTTATGATGGTTATTCAAATCCTATTCGTCAGTCAAAAACTTTATATATAAATGATGAATTGGCAACAGATATAGTTATTCCTGATGGTGTAAGCACTATAAGTGATAGAGCCTTTTATTGCTGCAAAAGTATTACATCTGTTTCAGTGCCTGATACTGTAACAAGTATTGGTTCTAATGCATTCAGAGGCTGTGAAAATATCTCGTCTGTTTCAATACCCGGTAGTGTTAAAAATATAGGTCAATATGCATTTTCTGGCTGTGGAAGCCTTAAGTCCATTTTAATTCCTGAAGGTGTAATCAGAATAGAGCCATACGCATTTCATGATTCCGGAGGGCTTGAATCTGTTACAATCCATAAAAGCGTAAGCTACATAGGTTCTTATGCTTTCAATGTTTTTGAAGGTGTGATGTACTGTGCCAAAGATAGCGTAGCGCATAAATATGCTATTGATAATGGTATTAAGTATTCGGTTATTGGAATTTCAGGAAAAGAAAATACACAAATTGATTCTGAAAACCTTACAATTACCACAACTATTCAAAATAATAGTGATATCACAAAAATTTTAGGAATTTCCGACACTGCAACTGTCAATATCACAGCAAGTTATTTGTACGGCAACATTGAACTTTACGGCACAGGTACCATTATCACTGTCTTTGATGGTAATGATTATATCGGAGATTTTACACTTGTGGTTGAAGGAGACACCAACGGTGACAGTATATGTGATGTTCTTGACTGTGCACAGGTTGCCCTGGTTTCAAACGGCCATAAAACATTTGACGGTGCTTATGAATTGGCAGCCAATAGCAATCAGGATGATGTTGTTGATGCCAATGATTATCAGGCAATTATCAACAAATCGTTAGAATCCTGAAATGAACTATAATTAAAGCGGAGTGAAATTCACTTCGCTTTATTTTTTCTCTACCACATTTAAGATGGCTTATTTCAGATATAAAGTGCTTTATAAGGCGTTTGTACTCTTTTTAACGATGAATTTACAATGTATGCTAGTGCAATTGAAATAGTAACAAAAACAACCGAATTGATAAAATAATATAAAACTAATAACACTCAGGTTCAATTGGCAAAATTATACGGCATAATTTACTTTTTTTTATTGTTATGATATAATAAAAAAGTGATTTAGTGTGGAAACTGAATTTATATAAAAGGGGGAGCACTAAATATGAAATTAAAAAAAATAGTAAAAGGTTTTATTCAATGGACAGCTGCCATTGTTGTTGGTTTTTTCATTGTTAATTTGCTTTGCTTTGTGTATGAAAGACCAACAGGATGGATTGAAACACCCAATGGTCCGGGTCCTGCCGGTTGGAATCCGAACTCTATATTGGTACATGGCACAGAGGGCTTTGGTATTGTTAAAGTTGATGAAAATGGTTATTTGAACCCTGAGGGTACTTTACAGGAGAATTTTATTTTGTGTATGGGTTCTTCTCACACACAAGGTAAAGAGATTTCTCCGGATAAAAAATATTCCGCTTTGGTAAATGATTATTTTTCAAAGGGTGAGGGTAGCCTTGCTGCTTATAATATTGGTTCGGATGGCAATTTCCTGCCGGCTTTAATCAAGCATTTTCCGGCGGCTGCTCAGGCTTTTCCCGGAGCGGGTGTTATAACGATTGAAATATCTGATGTTGATTTTCCGGCAGATGAACTGGAAGAGGCTTTGCAGCAGGTGAACTATGAAGAGTGGAGCACTGTTGTAAATATAAAACAAAATATGGGCATTGTTGATAAATTGAAAATTGCAATAAAAGAATATTTTCCTTTAATAAGCCTTGTTAAATCAAAATTAGAAACAACTTCTGCATCCGGTGGCGAAGCTGTTGAGGAAAAGCCTGATAATGAGCGTGCTGCAGAGGCTTTGAAAAAAACATTGAAGCTTATGCGTTCGCAATATGATGGCGAAATTATATTTATTTATCACACTCAAGCGATTATTAGTGAAGATGGCTCTGTTGCATACCAATATGGTGAGCTTTGGGATGTGTTCCGAAAAGCTTGTAGCGAAAACAACATAACGTTGATTGATATGGGTCCCGTTTACCTTGAATATTATGAGAATGACAAATCTTTACCATACGGTTTTGCAAACACAAAACCGGGGAACGGTCATTTGAACGAGCTTGGTCACAGATTGATTGCAGAAACATTGATTCCTTATATTGAGGAGGTAGTGGCATGATTTTTTACTCCATACCTTTTTTGATATTATTTGTTGTTGGTTCTGTTCTGTTTAATTATTCAAAGAATACAAAGCAACAGCATATTGTGATGCTACTGACTAATTTTGTGTTTTATGCATATTGGGATTGGCGTTTTCTTCTTTTGCTTGTTTTTGAAATAGCTGTTTGTTATTTTATGATGTTGATATTTGAAAAAAGAAAAAAACGTGTTTTTGTGGGCATACCCGTGTTTTTATGCTTAGCTGTTCTGGGTGTGTTTAAGTATTGTAATTTCTTCCTGGATTCTTTGAGTAGTTTGTTTGGATTAACAGATAGTATAACCTTAAACCTGATAATACCATTAGGTGTTTCCTTTTACACCTTCCAGGCTTTAAGCTATGTATTTGATGTTTATCGCGGAGTTATTAAAGCGGAAAAAGATTTCGTAAAGCTGACAGCTTATTTATCATTTTTTCCTCAGATTACGTCGGGTCCTATTGTGAAAGCAAGAGATTTTTTGCCACAAATGGATGGTTTACATAAAATAAAAAAAGAAAATCTTTATAATGGTGTTCAGTTGTTTCTTTTGGGTTTGACCAAGAAGGTTGTTTTAGCAGACCGTATTGGTTTTGCAGTGGATGCGGTTTTCGGTGCTCCTCAGGCTTATAACGGAATCAGCATAGTATTTGCAATTTTAGGTTACGCAATGCAGATTTATTGTGATTTTTCAGGATATTCAGATATGGCAATTGGTATAGCATCTGTCTGGGGATTTGATTTAGGGAAAAATTTCAATATGCCTTATCTTGCGAAGAATCCCTCAGACTTCTGGGGAAGGTGGCATATCAGCTTGTCAAGTTGGTTCAGGGAGTATGTATATATCCCATTGGGCGGTAGCAGAGCAGGGGAATTTAAAACCTATCGCAATCTGTTCATTACAATGCTCCTGAGCGGTATATGGCACGGTGCAAGCTGGACCTTTATTATATGGGGTGCTTTACACGCTTTGTATTCGGTTGTTCATAAGCTGTGGGCATCAAAAACAAAAGGTAAGAAAAACTCTGAACATCCGATTTTATGTGCGTTAGCAAACTTTGTTGTTATATGTGCATTGTGGGTGGTTTTCCGTGCAAGTGATATGAGTATAGCTTTTGAATTATTTAAAGGCTTGTTCAATTTTGATGGCATTTTCTACATCAATGCTTTTGTACTTGTTTTCTTGGTTTTGATTGTTTTTATCAATATCTATTCTTACAAAAAAAACAATTCAAATGTTATGAAAATAACCTTGAATTTGGATTTGTTTAAAAATAAAATGATTTTTGTGATTTGGATTTGTCTGATTGCTATGTTTGCATACGTAGGTGATTCAGCATTCATTTATGCACAGTTTTAGTTTATACATATTATAAAAACTCTCCACGATTACTGAAAAGTTTCGTAGAGAGTTTTTTAGTTTTAAATCAAAATGAATGGTTTTTATTATAGTTTTTTACAGGGCAATCAGTAATTAAAATCCCAATATCTGGTTTCAAAATTAAGAACACCGCTGCCACTCATTGAGCCAATAACCAATTTAGCATCTGCAACAATTTCCCCTGAACCACTATGGCTTATCTCAATGAATTTGCCGTCTTTGGTCATTGTTGCGGTTATCGTATAATCTCTGTATGTTATATCTGCTCTGTCAAGGCTTTTGATTAGTTGCTTAATAGTAGCGTCATTTTCTACTGTATCGTGTACATCTTCCATAAAGAGAATGTTGTCGGACATTACTGTTAAACCGTCTGTATCAGCTTTTGCGGGATTTGTCTGGTCTTTCATAATAATAGTTATTATGTAATTATCGCCACTGGGTTCAACTGAAATATCACGTATAGCGTCCATTGTGCAGTTGCTCAAAGGCATGCGATTCATTGCTTCTTCAGAGCCTTTTTCGCTAACCTTTGTTTCAGCGTCTTCTTCTTTTGTTAAAAAGCCTTCAACAAGCGACTTTATTGTGGAACCCACACTACTGCTGATGTTGAGTGATTCTAATTCCTGCCAGGATTTTTTTGAATAACCTGCAACACCATTTTCGGTGATTTCTTTTGCAGCGTTCTGATACATTGCAAGTGCTTCTTCATCAGTGAGTTCACCATTTTCATCCGGTGTATCGGGGGTGGTTCCGTCAACAGACTCAATAAAATCTGTTAACTCCAGAGTGTAGATGCCTTCTGCGATATCAGAAACAAAGATTTTAATTTCAGAAGATTCACCAACAGCTACGCAATCACTTTGGGCTACATCGGTTTTAACAACTTCACCTTGTTCATTTAAAATGTTGTAGCTTAAATAGAAGTAGCAGGGAGATTCGATCGCTTCCTGTGCTTTAAAATCAACGGTGAAATAAACCATATTGCCCAAATACGCAGTATAATCTATATTGGTTATTTCCATTTTGTTAACATTTACTAAATTTACATCATCATAGTAATAACCGTAATTGCTGATATAGCAGGGTAAAGAATTGCTTAAATTGAATTTGTAATCATCTTTACCATTTTCGTTTTCATAGCAAATTTTATATTCTTGTACAGTTTCAATTCCAACCTTTGCGTTTTCCACTACTCCAACAATGAATTTGGCATCAAGTGAAAGGACAGCAGGTGCATCAATATCAAGAGAAAGTAACTTGCCGGAGGCTTTATCAATCACTGCAATAGTAGTAACATTTTCATAAGCTGTGGTTATGTTGTTCAACTGTATCCCGGGCAAACTACCAACAGCCCCTTTGATATCCTCTTCTTGTATGACTTTAGCAATTGAACCGACACCATCGCTACCGGGAGCAGGGCTTGTTGTATCCTCTGCAACAAGTTTTACAATATAATTATCGCCGTTTTCTTCATAAGAAATGGATTTAAGACTATCAACAGTAAGGTTGCTTGCATCAGGAATACAAGTCTTTTCACAAGGCTCGTTTTTTACGGGTATTGAATCCTTATCACTTTCTAAAAACGTATTCATAAGAGATGAAGCAAAAGATGATAATGAGCCAGCCTCAATAATGCCTTTATAGTTGATTGCACCATCCTTTATTTTTATAACCAAGCTGTTATCAGTTCTTGCATCGTTAACTGCATTTTTATACAATCCAACAATTTCATTAGCTGATAGAGTTGTAGGCTCTGTTGTAGGCTCTGTTGTTGGTTCTGTTGTAGGCTCTGTTGTTGGTTCTGTTGTAGGCTCTGTTGTTGGCTCTGTTGTAGGCTCTGTTGTTGGCTCTGATGTTGGCTCTGTTGTTGGCTCTGTTACAGGTTCTGTTGTAGGAACGGTTGTTGGTTCAGTTGGTGGAACTGTCTCAGGTTGCGTAGTTATAGAACTGCCGGTTCCGATATAATCGGTGAATTCTATTGTATATGTTCCTTTTTTCAGATTTGAAAGAGTAATTTCAACCTTGGTTTTGTCTCCTTCAAACATGAGCTGACTTTTTACGTTACCTGACCTAACCAGATAACCGCTCTTATCCAAAACTCTGTATTTAATGTAAAAATAATCTTCAATGTTGAAGGCGTAGTCGGCAATAAAATCTACAGTAACCTTTATTGTTTTACTATTTGATATTTTATAACTAACCTTATTTATTTTTAAAGTGTTTTTGATTGTTTCGTTATTATGGTCATCAAGGCAAGCATAATTGTTTATGTAACAAGGTAAAGAATTCTTTACTTTAAGCGTATAGGGTGCTTTAACATCAACAGTTAAATAAACATAACTTTTTGAGTTTTCAACAGAGTATACCTTGATTTTAACAGTACCATATTTTTTCCCTGTTGGTGTAATGTAAAGGCTTTTGGAATCGTTTTTCCATTTTTTAGACTGAGAGATTGTTACAATATCTTTACCGCTTGTAACTTTCCAACGGATACCTTTATCGTCCTTGCAGGTGATTTTTACTGTTTTTTTAGATGTTGAGTCGAATGTAAGCTTGGTTTTATCAGCCCATACTGCAGATTTTACGGTAATCGTTGAGGTGTATTTTTTGCCTTTGTATGTAGCGGTGATTTTAACCTTACCTTTACTTTTGGCACTAACAACACCCTTACTGCTTACTGTAGCGATTTTTTTATTTGATGTTTTCCATTTGACTTTTTTTGCGGAAATTGTTTTTTCTTTTTTATCTTTGAGCTTTAATGTGTATTTGTGGCCCAGATAAAGTGTTTTCTTGGTTGCGTTAAGATGGGTCTTTTTTGAAGCTGCTTCTGCCACAACACCAACAGGCGAGGTGAGCGAAGTGTTCATAATTGAATTAAGTCGGAGGCCAAGCGGTC
>JAZNHK010000102.1:0-20947 GCA_045576915.1 Acutalibacteraceae bacterium | reverse complement strand
GCATAAACAAGTGCTAAAGCGTTGAAAATAATAAGACCTATAGTAGATATAACGAGTACTTCTACAAGCGAAAGCCAATAAAAGAATACATTTATTACAACATAACCTGCAAAGAAAAGTATAGTCTGTTTTTTTACTCTTCTTTTAATTTGCTCAGGGCTTATTTCTTTTTCGGAAAGCTTTGCTTTTGTTTTTCTTATACTGCTTTTTATTTTACGGTTAAAATAAACCAAAATAAATGTGTTTCCGAAAGTACCTGCTCTGACATTTCTTATAATATAAAGCACAAAGCTTAAAAGAAAAAGTGAAATAAGAGCAAAGCCAAGACCAACAACCCCAAGAATAAAATCGGGTGTGAATATCCATTGTAAGCCTGAAAAATTTTGGAAAATTTTATGCGGTACAAAATCTGTAAATGCCGCAACGCCAATACCAAATCCAATTGCACCAACAAGGGCAACTGTGCAAGCAAGGTAAATCACAAAGAGGATTTTATCAGTTGCTGCCAATTTAATGCTGCCGTCTTTTCTTTTTCCGCTTATTATACAGCATCCAACAAAGCAAGCAATGGAAAGCAATGCCGAAATTAAAGTGAAAATTAAAATAGTGTCAGCATCTGAATCAGGCTGGTTATTCCACACTCTGTACATATTGTAATACACATCGCCGGGTGTATTAAGAGTCTGGATTTTATCTATTTTAAGATAAAGGGTATATCCTTCAAAAATAGGCGAAAGGTAGTTTTCGTCAACGGGCGTGTTTTCCAATAAATAAGTGTCTGTTAAAATTTTCAAAAGGTTTGTTGAACGATTTATCTCGTTGGGCCGAGAGTGAAGCTTTTTTCCGTCAAATTCAATAAAGTAAATACTGTTGTCGTAAAGGGTTTCTATGAATTGTTTTCTGTCCGATTTTTCCAAGTTTGAGATAACATTGTCAGTTTTGTTGTTTTTTAGAATGAATTTTACGTTAACAAAACCATCAATAATTTCGGTAACTCTTTCAGTATCGTAATAATAAAGTTCCTCTAAATTTTCTGTTTTTGAGGAGTTGATATCATCTTTAATCTGCTCTACCGATATAGCGTCATTCACAATGCTAAAAATTGCACTTCTCAATTGTTGGTATTTGTTGTTCCAATCGGCGTAAGAAGTATATTCATCTTTAATTTTGAAAAGCTCCTCATCGTTTGAGGGGTAATCAATTTCTTCGCCTTCATCATCATAAATTACAACAGAAGTAACCTGCTCGGTATATTCACCACCGTAGTAATAGTCGTTGTAATAATTGTAAAACTCATTAGCAGATATATATGAGTCATCTTCAGGAAAATAAACAACGCCGTTGTCATCAATATCGTAGGTTCCGTTGTTGGTTTCAATAGTGTCAGGACGAAGTTTTTTCAACTCTTGAATTGTGTTGAAAAGATTTATTGCTCGTTCTTCTTTTTCGTCGAATTTTTTGATTATCTCTTTTGCGGCATCTGTTTCAAGGTATTCTTCGTAGGTTAAATCCTTGTTGTAAAAATTAACCGCATCCTTAAGAGATTCAATCTGTAATACAGTTCGCTTGATTTCTGATGCAAAAACAGGCGTATTTTTAAGCTCGTTGTTAGTTGAAGCATAAAAAATTCCTTTTCGTGCAAAAGATAGTGCATTAATACCTGTAAAAAATGCAAATATGATTGTCAGAAGCACCGCCACCAGTTTTATGAGCGGATGATATTTAGAGTTTTTCAATTTTGTATCCAATGCCCCACACCACCTTTAAATATTTGGGCTCTTTCGGGTTAATCTCAATTTTTTCGCGTATGCGTCTTATGTGAACGGTAACGGTTTTATCACCGACCATGCAAGGTTCACCCCAGACTGCCTCGTAAATCTGTGTTGTGGAAAGAATACATCCAAGGTTTTTCATAAGATGCTCCACAATGCCGTATTCCGTTGCAGTAAGCTTAACGGGTTCTCCGTCAACAGTAACCTCGTGAGCAACTGTGTCAACACAAAGACCGCCATTCACAATAACGCCTTGCTTCTTTTCAAGACTCCCCAAAGAGCAGTATCGCCTTATCTGGCTTTTTACTCTTGCAGTAAGTTCAAGGGGGTTAAAGGGTTTTGTAACATAATCATCTGCACCAAAGCTAAGACCTGTTATTTTATCAGTATCTTCGCTTTTTGCAGAAAGCAGAATAATTGGTATGTTCTTTGATTTTCTGATTTCAAGAGTTGTCTGCAGACCATCCAGCTCGGGCATCATAATATCAAGAACAATACAATGAATTTCGTTTTCTTCAATGATTTTCAAAGCCTCTTTGCCGTTGGTGGCAAGAAAAGGCTTGTAGCCCTCCATATTAAGATAAATCTCAATGGAGTTAAGAATAGCTTTATCATCATCGCAAATAAGAACGTTATACATTACTTTTACCCCCAAATTCCTTTTTGCACCTTTATTCTAAGGCAGGTATATTACAAAATAATAAATAAAATTATTACAAAATTCTTAAGAAATAGAAATATATTTCTTTTTTCGTCTTTTTTCTTCAAATACATTTTAATTATAACAGAAAGCAATATAAAAGTACAACGGAATACGACCTGTTTTTCATTAGCTTGTCCGTACAATAAAGGTAGCATTTTTTAGGAGATTTTTTATGAGTGTAAAAGTTGCAGAGCGTGTGGGAAAGCGAAGATGGGAAAAAGAAAAATCAAAGGTTATGAGAGCTTTTTTGTTGAGGCACATTGTCAGCTTTGTACTTGGCGTATTGTTTAGTTTGGCTGGATTTAATAAAGAGTTTTCACCCTTTGGTGCTGCGTTTGTCGCAAGTGTGCCAAAGGATTTAACAATAACCGCTGCATTAGGTGCTAGTGTGGGTTGGTTTTTCTCGTTGGATTCCGTGTCAGCCTTACGCTATACCTCAGCAGTTCTGGCACTTTGTGTAATAATGAGTGCTTTAAAGCCTTTTAAACAATTGCGTGATAATGCAATAACACCACTTGTTACAGTTTTTGTGAGCCTTTTTGTAACAGGTATGGCAATCGTTTTTGCAGAGGATGTAACCGTGCTTTCCGTTCTTGTTTCTTTTGCAGAGGGGGCAATCGGTGCTGCAACCTCTTATTTGCTTTTTAAAACTCAAGGGGTTTTATCGTTAAAGGGTGGTCTTTCGATGCTTACCTCAAAGGAAGCAACCGCCATAATTATAAGCAGTATGATTCTGCTTCTTTCTCTGAGAAAAATATATTTTTTCGATATTTATCCGGTAAATATAATAAACACGCTCCTTATACTTGTTTGTGCTTTTTATTGCAAAGAGGCAGGGGGTGCAATAGTCGGAATCTGTGCAGGTCTGATAACGGGTCTTGGTAGTGGTAATCTGTTGTTTCTGAGCTTTTACGCTTTGGGCGGTCTTCTTGCGGGCGTCTTTTCAACCTACGGAAAAATAGCATCTTTTCTGGCATTTTCATTATCGGGCGTAGCAACAATAGCTCTTTCCTATGATGTGTTTAATTCCTGGGGGATTGTTGTTGAAACCCTTGTTTCAGCTTCGACATTTTTTATTCTTACAAGCCTTTTTGATGAGAAGCTTCGTGCAATTCTTAAGCCCGGTGTAACGTCACCTATAATAGATACAGTAAAGGGTGATGTTTTCAGAAAGTTGAAAAACGCTTCACAGGCTTCAGCCGAAATTTGCTCATCACTTACAAGCGTCAGCGATGCTTTAAGTAAAGCAGAAAAATTTGATATAACAAACGTATCAAAGAAAACTAAGGAAAGTGTTTGTGGCTCCTGCGGACTTTATGATGTTTGTTGGGGTGAGAATCTTGCAGATACACAGGATGCATTTAACACACTATTGAATATGAAAAAAGAGGGTAAATACCTTGAATATAAAACTGTGCCACAACAATTTGCTGCAAGGTGTATAAGAACAGGGAACATCAGCAGCAGCTTCAATAAGCTTTATGGTGAATTTAAAATACGCCAGCGCTTTGAGAGCAGATTTCGCGAAATGCACTATCTTGCATCCGAGCAGTTTATAAATGTTTCATCACTTCTTGATTCCTTGTGTCTTAAAATTGATGAAGCTATCCGTTTTGATGTAGATGTTGCCAACAGAGTTAAAGCGGCTGCAATAAGCTGCGATTTTCAGGTTGAGGATTGCTGCAGTTATATAAATTCTGCAGAGAAAATGACTGTGGTAATCAAGGTAAAAAATACATCAGGGAAAATAAATCTGAGCTCATTGAGTTCTCATATCAGTATAATTGCCAACCGTAAATTTGAATTGCCGGTTATTGAAAAAGAGAATGAAAGCACCACAATTACCTATCGTGAAAAATATGAGTTCAGTGTTGTAAGTTCGGGTGTTCAGTCTTGTGCTAAGGGTGAAAGGTTTTCAGGGGATACATTTTCTACCTTTGAGGATGGCAACGGAATGTTTTATGCTGTTATTTGTGACGGAATGGGCACGGGTACTAAAGCCGCACTTTCTTCAGGTCTTGCGGTAAGCCTTTTAGAAAAACTTATAAAAGCAGGCTTTGGTTTAAAGGCGTCAATAAATACCGTTAATACATCACTTATATCAAAATCAGGTGAGGAGTGCTCTGTAACTCTTGACCTTACTGCAATTGATTTGTTTACGGGGCATGTAGAGTTCTATAAATGCGGTGCCTCAAATACAGTTGTAAGGAAGAGTGGGCGTATTATTGATGTGGGTTTTTCTTCTCTTCCATTGGGTATTCTGAATAATACCGAAATCAGTTGTGGGTCGGGGAATCTGAGTGTAGGGGATGTTCTTGTAATGTCTTCGGATGGCGTTGGTGAAGATGATTATTCATTTATACAAAAAGAATTGAAAGGTTTTTCGGGAGGTAATGTGAGAAACTTTACAACAGGACTTTGCGAAAATATACGTCAGCGCCAAACAGAAAAACAAGATGATTTAACGATTCTTACATTGGCAATTACTAAAAATGAATAGGTGGATTTATGTATAAGTTTACAGGCTTTACTCCAAGTGCAAATAATGCCCTTAATTTTTCAATTGAAGCGGCGGAAAATTTAGGCCATACCTATATAGGTAGCGAACATATTTTGCTGGGACTTTTGTCAGATTCCCGAATGGTTTCAGCATCTGTTCTTGCCGGTAAAAAGGTTACATTGAAAAAAGCAGAAGAAAAAATAAAAGGTGTAGTTGGTATCGGTCTGCCTACAACACTTACACCGGATGATATAACACCAAGATGCAGAAAGATAATAGAAAATGCACTTGCTATGGGTAAAAGTACGGCTTTGGGAGAATCGGGAACTCAACAACTTTTAAGTGCTCTTTTGCGTGAAACGCAGTGTGCCGGATGTAAAATTCTGCTTTCATTGGGCGTTGCTCCTTATGAAATCAATACGGAAGTTTCAGGCCCAGGTGATATGCATGATATAAAAGGCTCTAAAAGTACAGACACAAAAAAATCAATGATATCAAAATACGGAAAAGACTTAACCGAACTTGCCACCAACGGTCAGATTGACCCTGTTATCGGCAGAAATGCAGAAATAAAAAGGGTTATTGAAATTCTTTGCAGAAGAACCAAAAATAACCCTTGCCTTATTGGTGAACCGGGGGTGGGCAAAACTGCGGTTGCAGAAGGTCTTGCCTTGCAGATAGCCAATAGTGAAGTACCTGAAATTCTGAAAAACAAAAGGGTAATAAGCGTGGATTTGACCTGTATGGTTGCGGGGACAAAATACAGGGGGGATTTTGAAGAAAGAATAAAAAATATAATCGATGAGGTTGTTTGTGACGGTAACATAATTTTGTTTATTGATGAGCTTCATAATATAGTGGGTGCAGGCTCAGCCGAGGGTGCAGTTGATGCTGCTAATATTTTAAAGCCATCTCTTGCAAGAGGCGAAATTCAGGTAGTAGGTGCAACTACACTTGATGAATACAGAAAATATATAGAAAAAGATGCAGCTTTGGAAAGGCGTTTTCAGACTGTCAGCGTTGATGAACCCGATAGAAAAACAACCATTCAGATGCTGGAGGGGTTAAGAGAGTGTTATGAAAAGCATCATAATGTAAAAATAACTGATGATGCAATTACCTCTGCAGTAGATTTGAGTGTGCGTTATATTACCGACCGCTTTTTACCTGACAAAGCGATTGATTTGATTGATGAGGCGTCGTCAACTGTTCGTTTGAAAAACTTTACTCCACCTGAGAGCATACGTAACCTTGAAAATGAATTAAAGGAAATTTGTGCTCAGAAGCATAATGCCATAGAAAAACAGGATTTTGAAAAGGCAGCAGACCTTCGGGATAAGGAAAAAACTACCACAAGCCTTTTGAGGCTTAAAACGCAACAATGGCGTGACAGTGCACAAAAGGAAATAAAAACTGTTTCTTCGGAAAATATTGCAGATGTAGTTTCTGCCTGGACGGGTGTACCTGTTTCCAGATTAACTCAGGCTGAGAGTCAAAAGCTCCTTGATCTGGAATATCATTTGCATAAACGCCTTGTGGGACAAAATGAAGCTGTAACATCTGTTTCAAAAGCCATAAGACGTGGACGCTCATCATTCAAAAATCCCAAAAGACCGATTGGTTCATTTTTGTTTTTAGGTCCTACAGGCGTGGGAAAAACAGAGCTTACAAAAGCCCTTGCAGAAATTCTTTTTGGTTCAGAGCAACAAATAATAAGGATTGATATGTCCGAGTATATGGAGAAACATTCAGTTTCACGTCTGGTAGGTTCGCCACCCGGATATGTCGGCTTTGATGAAGGTGGACAGTTAACCGAAAAGATCAGAAGAAATCCGTATTCAATAGTGCTTTTTGATGAAATAGAGAAAGCGGACAGCGATGTTTTTAATATTCTTTTGCAAATAATGGAGGATGGTGTTCTTACGGATTCTTCAGGCAGAAAAGCAGACTTTAAAAATAGTGTTATTATAATGACCTCAAATATTGGTGCGGAGCTTATTTCTAATAACAAAAGTGCCTTGGGCTTTGCAGGGGAGAGTGGTGTAAATCAACGTTCCCAAAGAATAAAACAGCTTATTAACGAGGAAATAAAAAAATTCTTCAAGCCTGAATTTATAAATCGAATTGATGAAATAATTGTATTCGAGCCTTTGAATGAAAATGAAATTAAAGAAATTGCCAGAAGAATGTTGGCAGAATTGCAATTGAGATGTAAAAATGCGGGATTTGCCATTTCCTTTGAGGAAAATGTAATCGAAGAAATCTCCCGGAAAGGTTTTGATGCGGTTTATGGGGCAAGACCATTGAGAAGGGCTGTAACAGCTTTAGTGGAAGACAGCCTTGCCCAGAAATATCTTTCAGGGGAGTTAAAGGGTAAGAAAAATATCCTTTGTAAGTGGGATGGAGAAAAAATAACCATATCATAAAACAACAGAAAACAATGGCTTTCGCTGTTGTTTTCTGTTGCCTTTTATTGACTTTTCAGTTAAATATACTATAATATAATAGAATAATATTTTGTTATTTGCAAAAGGGGTGGCATTATGAAAAGAGTATTTTCTTTTGTGATGTCTCTTGTTGTGAGTCTGAGTATGTTTGTATCTTTTTCAACAACTGCTTCAGCAGGTCTTTTAATAGGTACTCAAACAGGGCAGATGCAGGATACCTCTGCCGATGATAATGGCACAATATACTGGGAGCTTTCTTATAATATGCTCAGGAGGACGGCTTCTTTAAAGCTGAGTGGCGATGGCTATATGCCCAATGGTACTGACCAATGCTGGAGGTTGGCTAAGGGCAATTGCTATATTACCGAGCTTATAATTGAAGATGGTGTGAAAAGCATTATGGAAGGTGCTTTCAGCGGTGAAGAAAAGCTTAAATCGGTTGTTTTGCCTGATTCAATTGAGTTTATGGGTGATGGTGCATTCGCTGATACCGGAATTACCAGTGTAACTCTTCCAAAGAATCTTAAAACCTTCAATGGTTCTGTTTTTAATTCTCAAAAGCTTACACAATATAATGTTCATCCTGAAAATTTCTGGTTTACTGCTATTGACGGAGTTGTTTATTCTTCTGATTTAACAAAGCTTGTTGCGTATCCCGTTGGCAGATTTTCAAATGGCGGGGCAAACGATTTCGTTATACCCGAAAGCGTAACCCATATAGGTGATTTTGCCTTTATGAATTGTAACCATAAAGAATTCAAAATTCCGGGTACTGTTAAAAATATAGGCACTCAGGCATTTGCAGGTAATGTTGCACTTTCTTCTGTTGATATTGAGAATGGTGTTGAGAGTATATATGATGGTGCATTTCTGGCTTGTAATGAACTCACGTCAATTCATTTACCAACATCCGTTAAATATATCGGCTACTTAAGCTTTTCGTATATATATGATTTTGATTTTGACGGTCTTGGGTTTATGCTTGACCAATTGGGAGTTGAGCACGATACTATAACAGCCGACAACGCAGCGTATTATGTTACATATACCCCGTATACACTTGATGATTTTGTTTATTGCAAGGTTGACGACAAAGCCAAAATCTATGCACCAACAAATTCAGCAGGGCATAAATACTGCAAAATATTTGGTGTTACTTACAGAGCGTCAGAGGCAATAACACCAAAGCTGATTTCTGCAGGTCAAACTGTTTCAGGTGTTGAAATCAAATGGTCTGTTTCTTCCGATGCCAATGGTTATTATGTTTATCGTAAAAATAAATCGGGTGATTTTAAGAAAATAGCTACCGTAAAGGGTAGAGAAAATACTACATATACAGATAAATCCGCTTATTCCTCATATAACAACGTGTACACAGTAAAAGCATACAACAGTGCAGGTGTAAGCCGTTATAAGGTGGCAGGAATATCAGCATACTACATAGCAACACCTGTGCTTTCATCTGCTAATAACCATTATAACGGCATAAAGGTTTCGTGGAAAAAGGTGTCGGGTGCCACAAACTATAATATATATAGAAAAACTGACGATAGTGATTATTGGGAGCATATCGGTGTAACAGATAAATCAAAGGTTTATTACATTGATAAAAATGTTTCTGCTTTAAATAACTATAAATACACAGTCTGTGCTTATGATAATGTGGGAATAAGTGAATATGATTCCGATGGTGTGGGCGAAAAATATGTTTCAGCACCCAAGGTTTCCACATTTAAAAACACAACCAAAGGTGTTCAACTGGGATGGGAAAACATTTCGGGTGCTTCTTCATACAGAATTTATAGAAAAGCTGAAAATGGTAGTTGGAAGCTTCTGAAAAAATTTAATAACAAAACTTTTACATACACAGATACCAATGTGAAAAGCGGAGTTAAATATAGCTATGCTGTTAAGGCGGTAAGCTCAGGCACTTTGAGTGGTTATTACAAAAAAACAACTGAATATCTTAAAAAGCCTATTGTTTCAAGTGCCAAAAGCACAAAATCAGGTATTACCATTAAATATTCAAAAAGCATCGGTGCGGAAAAATACCGCATTTACAGAAAAGTTTCCGGTGATGATGAATGGACCCGTATTGCAACAGTGAAAGGTGCTTCAATCCTCTCATATAAAGATGAAACTGCTAAAAAAGGCGTAACTTATTATTATACAGTAAGAGCATTCAGTGGGTCATACAAAAGTGCTTATGATACAAAAGGATACAAAATAAAGGACAAATATTGATATGTTTGATTTTTTAAAAAAGAAAAAAGAACCCCAGGGTTATGTGCATAAACCAAGGGATTTTGATAGGGATGAAAGAATAGAAATTCAAAAAATTGTTTCATCTATTCCCGTTACGAGAAAGCTTCTTTCTCAGGATTTGCTCATAACTGCAATCAATAACTATGTTGTAAAAAACATAAAGGTTGGTGCAACTGCCGCAAGGAATGTTAACACAACAAAATATCCGCAGGTGTTTTTCAGTTCATTCAAAGATTTGATTGAAAGTACAGAAAACCTTATGAAAATAGAGCCGTATTGGCGTTTTGAGGGCAACGGACCCACAGACCAGATGAATGATATAACCCAGCGTAGAGACAGAATAATACGCGGTTTTATAAATGAATCCTTTACTGATTTGGTAAAGCAGATTGAAATGCAACGAAGTCCTGCAAAAAAGCAAAAGCTTTTTGATGATTATCAGAACTCGCTTATCAATAATATGGAAATTTGCGGGGAAGAGAATTTTGAGTTTTTTAAAAATCTTTGCCGTGAGAAATTAAATATACAAGAATAAAAAATATATAGGAGAGAAAGCATATGGCATATCTTACCGACATTGAAATTGCACAGAATTGTAAAATGAAGCCCATTACCGAAATTGCTGAAAAAGCAGGCGTGGGCAAAGAATACCTTGAACCTTATGGTTGGTATAAAGCAAAAATTGATTTGTCCTATCTCAAAAAGAGTGATAAAACCGGCAAACTCATACTTGTTACTGCTATTACACCTACACCTGCAGGTGAAGGAAAAACAACTACCACAATCGGTCTTGCAGATGCAATGAATCTTTGCGGTTATAACACTTGCGTTGCTCTTCGCGAACCATCTCTTGGTCCTGTATTCGGCGTTAAAGGTGGTGCAGCAGGTGGCGGTTACGCTCAGGTTGTTCCTATGGAGGATATCAACCTTCATTTCACAGGTGACTTCCATGCAATCGGTGCTGCAAACAACCTTCTTGCAGCTATGCTTGATAACCATATTCAGCAGGGCAACTCTCTTGGTATTGATGTTAAACGTATAACATGGAAACGTTGTGTTGATATGAACGACAGACAGCTTCGTAACATCGTTGATGGTCTTGGCGGAAGAATGCAGGGCGTTCCTCGTGAGGATGGTTTTGATATTACAGTTGCAAGTGAAATTATGGCTGTTTTCTGCCTTGCAACATCTGTAACAGACCTTAAAGAAAGACTTGCAAGAATAGTTGTTGCTTATGATTATTCAGGCAAACCTGTTACTTGCGGTGATATTAAGGCTCAGGGTGCTATGACTGCACTTCTTGTTGATGCAGTTAAGCCCAATCTTGTTCAGACACTTGAAGGCACACCCGCATTTGTTCACGGTGGACCTTTCGCAAATATCGCACACGGCTGTAACACAGTTCTTGCAACAAAAATGGCAATGAGTACTGCTGATTATGCAATTACAGAGGCTGGCTTCGGTGCCGACCTTGGTGCAGAAAAATTCCTCGATATCAAATGCCGTGCCGCTGGAATTAAACCCAATGCAGTTGTAGTTGTTGCAACTGTAAGAGCTCTTAAAATGCATGGCGGTCTCAAGAAAGACCAGTTAGGTGAAGAGAATATTGAAGCTCTTGAAAAGGGTATTCCCAATCTTCTTCGCCACGTTTCAAATATCAAAAATGTATATAACCTTCCTTGTGTTGTTGCAGTTAACCGTTTCCCCACAGATACAGATAACGAAATTGAATTCATTATCAACAAATGTAAAGAGCTCGGTGTTAATACAGTTCTTTCAACTGTCTGGGCAGAGGGTGGCAAAGGTGGCGTAGACCTTGCAAAAGAAGTTGTTCGTCTTTGCGAAGAGGAGGATAACTCAAACTTCACATTCTCTTATGAAACAGAGTCTTCAATTGAAGAAAAAATCGAAGCAGTTGTAACAAAGGTTTACGGTGGTGACGGAATTGAGTTCACAACCAATGCAAAGAAACAGCTTGACCAGCTCAAGGCTGACGGCTTCGGCAATCTTCCTGTATGTATTGCTAAAACACAGTACAGCTTCTCTGATGACCCAACAAAGCTTGGTGCACCCGATAACTTTAAAGTTACAGTAAGAAATCTCAAGGTTTCCGCAGGTGCAGGTTTCATAGTTGTTCTTACCGGTGACATTATGACAATGCCCGGTCTTCCCAAGAGTCCTGCTGCTGAGCGTATTGACGTTGATGAGAACGGCAAAATTACAGGACTTTTCTAAGAATTAAATATAAATATAAAATAATCAACGGAGTAAATACATAATGGAAAATCAGACACCAGAAAAAAAGAAAATAGTTTTAAGTTGCATCCAACCCACAGGTACACCCACTTTGGGAAACTACCTTGGTGCACTTAAAAATTGGAAAAATATGTGTGAGGATTATAACTGCCTTTATGGTGTTGCGGATTTGCACTCAATAACTGTGCCAACATTCCGCGAAAATCCTGCTCAACTAAAAAAGAATACTCTTGAGCTTTATGCACTTCTTTTAGCTTTAGGTATTGACCCTGAAAAAAACGTGATTTTTGTTCAGAGCCAGGTTCCTACCCACGCTCAGTTGGGCTGGATTCTCAACTGCTACACACAGTTCGGCGAAGCTGCAAGAATGACACAGTTCAAGGAGAAAAGTCAGAAGCTTGAAAATAACATTTCTGTAGGTCTTTTTGACTATCCTGTTCTTATGGCGGCAGATATTCTTGTTTATGGTGCGGATTTCGTTCCGATTGGTGCAGACCAGAAGCAGCACCTTGAACTCGCAAGAAATATTGTTGACCGTTTCAATGCAATTTACGGCAATGTTTTCAAAACACCTGAACCCTTTATCGGTAAAGCAGGTGCAAAAATCTGCTCTCTTCAGGACCCGACTCATAAAATGAGCAAGTCTGATGATAACCCCAAATCATATATTTCAATGCTTGATGAACCCAATGTGATTATGAAGAAAATTAAATCTGCGGTTACAGATAGCGAAGCTTGTGTTAAATATGCAGAGGGTAAGGACGGCATAAATAACCTTATGACGATTTATTCCTGTTGCACAGGCAAATCCTTTGAGGAAATTGAAAAAGAGTTTGAAGGCAAAGGCTATGGCGAATTTAAAACAGCAGTAGGCCAGGCAGTAATAGATGAACTTGCACCCGTTCAGGCTCGTTATAAGGAGCTTATCAACGATAAAAAATATCTTGAAGAATGTATGAAAAAAGGTGCAGACCTTGCAACAAGAATTTCCCAGAGAACTCTTGATAAGGTTATGAAAAAAGTAGGCTTCTATCAGACAAAATAAATTTATTTGAGAGTACCCAATCATGGGACGGTTCTTGACGCTGAAAATTGTCAATCACAGGACCGTCCCTTGATTGATTCCAGGTAATTGACATTAAACGGGAAATTATAGTAACATAGAAAAGTAGACAGGATAAATTAAATTTTAAAATACATTTTGCAAGACGGTGGTGAAATAATGAACGAAAAATGGGAATATGCTTTATTGCCTTTAAATATTTCAGCTGACTTAGGGGAAAATGTTTTTGATGACGATAAAATAAAAGAAATAAAAAAAAGCGCACGAAACGTTTTGCGAACTAAATTGAATATTTTGGGTGAGGATGGATGGGAATTAGTAACTGTTGATAATCGTTGTGGCATTGCTTATTTAAAGCGAAAAAAATGATTTTATATTCAACAAGACAAGCAATCTATCGTAAGGTATAGGCAAGCTTATTTACGGTTTAACTTTCATATAATGCGTCGCTGACCCTTTAATTCTGCATTTTATAATTGCATTTCAACCCCGAAACTTGCCACTTACCACTTCCAACTTACAATTAAATAAAAAAGAAATCCCCGCAACTCAAAGTTGCGGGGGTTTTTCTTTAATCCAAATAATTAGTTGGATTTGTTGAGCTTGTTAACGAGCTGTGATTTCTTGTGAGCAGCGTTGTTCTTGTGAAGAAGACCTTTTGCTGCAGCCTGGTCAAGTTTTTTAACAGCAACTTTAACAGCTTCTGCTTTTGCTGCATCGTTAGCATCGATAGCTGCATTAGCTTTTTTGATAGCAGTTTTGAGAGCAGAGTTTGTAGCTTTGTTTCTTGCAGCCTTTGTTGCATTAACAATAACTCTCTTCTTTGCAGATTTGATATTGGGCATTAACGGCACCTCCTTATCAGTTTTTTCGTATCATACAGTCATATATAATAACACAAACATATTTTAAATGCAATAGATTTTTTCAATAAAAAATCCGGAATTTTGATTATTTTCCGAATTTTTCATCGTATGCTTTTATAGCGTCCTCGATAATGGCAACAGCGTCAAGCACACCC
The DNA here is from genome assembly GCA_045576915.1 of Acutalibacteraceae bacterium. Taxonomy (GTDB): domain Bacteria; phylum Bacillota; class Clostridia; order Oscillospirales; family Acutalibacteraceae; genus DTU089. Next base: position 6,920 of record JAZNHK010000102.1, on the reverse strand, counting down.
TTTACCTCGTCAATAGCAGTATCCTTGCTTTCCAGTGTTTTATACACTGAAAAGAAGTGCTTCATTTCATCAAAAACATGGGCAGGGAGCTGGCTTATATCCTTGTATGAACTATAAGTCGGGTCATTAAAGGGGATAGAAATGATTTTGTCATCGGGTGCACCATTGTCAAGCATAGTTATAACACCAATGGGGTAACATTCAACAAGCGACATGGGCTGAATGTTGCCTGAGCAAAGCACAAGCACGTCCAACGGGTCATTATCCTTTGCATAAGTTCTGGGAATAAAGCCATAGTTGGCAGGGTAATGGGTTGAGGTGTAAAGAACGCGGTCAAGTCTTAAAAGACCGGTTTCTTTATCGAGCTCGTATTTCATTTTGCTTCCCTTGCTGATTTCAATAACAGCAGAATAGGCAGAACGGGAAATTCTTTCAGGGTTAATATCGTGCCAGATATTCATATGATCGCCTCTTAATTAAATAAAAATTCTTTGAATGTTTCAATATATTCTTTTGCTCTTACGGGATTGGTGCTTTCTGCAAAAATTCTGAGGAGTGGTTCAGTTCCGGAAAAACGGCAAATAACAAATCCATCCTCAAAGTAAACCTTGCATCCGTCTTCGTAATTAACTTTAACAATCTCATCCTTGAAAATTGGTAAACGTTTTTCAACCATAAGAGTTTTTTCAACAATGGGTTTGATTTCCGGGTCAAATCGCATATCGTCCTCAATCATACAAAAATCGCCGAATTCCTTGCGAAGCTTTTCAAGTGTTTTTGATGGACATTCACCGATAACGCTCACCATTTCTGCAAAAAGAGAAGCAGCATAAACAGAGTCCTTACCGTGAATGTGACCTCTTACAGTAAGACCGCCGGAGGATTCACCGCCCAGAACTGCATCGACCTCGTCAATTTTTGAAGAAATATATTTAAAACCAACCGGAACCTCGTAGCATTTTTCGCCAAAGCTTTCTGCAATTTTATCAAGCATATGTGTTGTTGCCAGATTTCTGACAACGGGACCACGCCAACCTTTGTATTTAACCAGATAATAGTAAAGCAGGCAAAGTATTTCATTTGCGTTTATGTATCTTCCGTTGGCATCAATAATACCAAGTCTGTCACCATCGCCATCCATAGCAATACCAAAATCATAGCCTCCGTTAACAACAGAGCTTTTCAGGTTGGCAAGGCTTTTTTCTGATGGTGCAGGCATAACACCGCCGAAATAAGCGTCTTTATTAACATTCATTGTATCAATAGTACAACGAGCAGTGTAGAAGATAACAAGAAGGGGATATGTTCCTGATCCGTGCATAGTATCAAAAAGAACTCGCAACCCTCTTTCTCTTAATGCTTTCATATCAATCAAATCAATAATATCATCAAGAAATTTGTTGAAGGGGTTGTTTATGTATGATACAAGACCTTTTTCAATTGCAACATCAAAATCCAAGTGTTGCACATTATCAATATCCGCAATCATCTCTTCAAGCTGTGCGGTTGTTTCAACAGGTGCATCCCTGCCTTCTTCCACAATCAACTTTATACCATTGTAACTTGAGGGGTTGTGGCTTGCGGTAATTTCTATACCGAAGTCAAGCCCTCTGTCCTTAACAGTGTGCATAACAAGTGGTGTTGGGGCAGAACGCTCCATAAATAAAATATTTATTCCATCATTTGCAAGAACTTCAGCAACCCATTTTGCTGCATTTTCTGAAAGAAAACGTCTGTCAAAGCCGATTATAACAGGCTTGTCAGCTTTGTTCTGTGCTTTCATAAGCAGACTGATACCTTTTGCAACTCGCCTGATGTTATACTGAGTGAAATCCTCGCCTATAACAGCACGCCAACCGCCGGTACCAAATAAAATTTTATCCATAGTTATCACCTTTGAAAGATAAGTTTATAAATTATGATATCAAAAAAGAAAAATATTGTAAATAGTAATTTTAATGGTTTTTACTGTTTTTATGACCTTGTTTTTATTTAATTTATTGTGTATAATCAAGTTATAAAACATAAGGAGTTAATTATGAATATATTAGTTTTAAATGGTAGTCCCAAGGGCGATTACAGTGTAACTCTCCAGACTTCAATTTATCTTTCAAAAATTTATGGGGAATATCAGTTTAATTTTCTTAATGTAGGTCAAAGAATAAAGGCTCTTGAGAAGGATTTTTCTCAGGCTGAAGAGGCCATCAAAACGGCAGATTTGCTCATTTTTTCTTATCCTGTGTATACTTTCCTTGCACCATATCAATTGCATAGATTTATAGAACTTTTAAAAGAAAAAAATATAGATGTAAGCAATAAATATGCCACACAGATTTCAACGTCAAAGCATTTCTATGATGTAACTGCTCACAGATATATTCAGGATAATTGTCAGGAAATGGGGATGAAATTCATTAAAGGTCTTTCTGCTGATATGGATGATTTGCCCACTAAAAAAGGTCAGAAGGAAGCTAAAGACTTTTTTGATTTTATTGTATGGTCCGTTGAAAATGATGTTTATGAGACAAACCTTAATTCTTTTACCAAACCTAAAAATGTTGCAGTTGATATTCCACAGAAAAGCAATATTGAAAAAAGTGGAGATGTTGTTATTATTGCTGATTATTCCGAAGCTGATGTTCAGTTACAGAATATGATTTCCCGTTTCCAGAATGTATGTAAATACAAAACAAGGGTTGTTAATATAAGAGATTTTCAGTTTAAGGGCGGATGTCTTGGTTGCCTTAACTGTGCCACAAGCGGAGAATGTATTTATAAAGATGGCTTTGCAAATTTCCTTCGTGAAGAGCTCAACTCTGCTCAGGCAAGGGTTTTTGCATTTACAATTAAGGACCATTCAATGGGTACACAGCTCAAGCTCTATGATGATCGTTCATTTTGTAATGGTCACCGCTCTGTAACAATGGGCAAGCCTGTTGCCTACCTTGTAAGCGGTAATTATAGCGAGAAAATGAATCTCCAGACTGTTCTTGAAGCGAGAGCCAGTGTGGGTGAAAATTTCCTTTGCGGAGTTGCAACAGATGAATTTAACCCTAATGAGGAAATTGATAAAATGGCAAAAACACTTGAATATGCTTTGGAAAATAAACATACTCAACCGCAGAATTTCTATGGTGTGGGTGGTATGAAAATCTTCCGTGACCTTATCTGGATCATGCAGGGCTTTATGAAGGAAGACCACAAATTTTACAAAGCAAATAACCAATATGATTTCCCACAGAAAAAAAGAGGAACTATGCTTCTTATGTATCTTTTGGGCAGTGCGTTATCATCACCCAAAATAAAATCGAAAATGGGCAACAAAATGAATGAGGGTATGCTGATGCCCTATAAAAAAGTTTTAGACGATTTAGATAAAAATAAATAAAAAAAGCGGAACATCACCCAAGAAAGTTGATGTTCCGTTCATTTTTATTCAAAAATAACCATAGCGTGTAAATCAACCTTGTCAACAATCAGGTTAACTCTACCGTTTTTGTATGTAAATTCAAGAGGCGTTTTCAAAATTTTGCCGTTTACACATTCAGCTTTGTAAACCTTTTTTGGTTGAGGAATAGCTACAGAAAGAGTTATGTTGTATAAAGGTACGATATCTTCAATAATCTCAATACCCCTTCCTCTTACGGTTGTGTGAGCAAATAAAAGGTGTGCAATATATCTTTCGTTCTGCTTTGTAAGGGTTGCAACGGCTTTGTCAGGAAGATTAGTTGTAAGCGAAGGCTGGGGGAGAAGTGCCTTGATAAGCTCTGACACAAGCTCTTTGAGATGGTATGAGCCTTTGGTTGCATAATCCTCAAAAACATTCCAGGCAATATAACCGCAGTTTTCTGTTAAAACCGCACCAGCTTTTTTCTCACCCATATTGTTGGGGGCGTGTTGGTGGGAGGAGAAATGCTCAGGAGCACGATTGAAATAGGGTTCTTCAAGGTGTGCCATAACTTCTCCGTCAGCTTTAATATCCTGTGCAGAGGAATACATAACATAAGCGGTTTCACCATTTTTGCTATTGTATCCGGGTATCATATATGTGGGCTTGAAATTGCTTTCGCCAATGTATCGTGCACCAACATCAATACCAAATTCATCGCTGTCCTTATAAAGACCGGATTTACCACTTAAAAGAACTTTACCGCCTTTTTGAATGAATTGCTCAAGTCTTGATTTTAAGTCATTATCAAGCCTGATGATATCAGGTAGGATAAGGAGCTTGTAGCTGTCAAACTCAGTTTCTGTATCAATTAAATCAAAAAGTATTTTGTTTTCAAGCAGAATTCTCACAGCACCTATATCCTGCGGGCAATCTCTGTTGGGCTCACCTGAAAATGCTTCTGCACTTAAAATTGCAACATCCGTGATGTGCTTTGCATTATTTACAAATTCTTCTTTAGCTTCAACTTCTTCGTAAGCCTTACCGATAAGCTTATATGTGGAAAGGTTCATTTCACCGCTTGGGTGGAGCTGGTCACCGATGGAGCATTTTGCACCCAAAGCAATGGAAAGTGCTGCTTCATAACGTAAAGCGTTGGGATGCTTGTAGCCACCGAATTCACCCCAGGTTGTGTGGAACTTTCCGGTCATACCAAGGAAATCCATTCCAAGTGTTCGTGCGTATGATGCAGACATTGGGAAATGGTCATAACCCCAACCACCGGTTGGAAGACTTTCAAGCTCAAGATGGGTGTTGAAATGTGCGTGATCACGTCTTCCGCGGGTAATGTTACCGGCATTGTGGAAAATAGTTGCTTCGCCATTATATTTTCTTACGGCTTCACCTGTTCTTCTGCAGTATTCTGCATAAACCTTGTCAGCAAAAAGACGGGCATCTTTTTCGTTTTGAGGATCGAGTCCTTCTTTTCTCATTGATTCAATACAGTATTGGCAATAGCAGACACGAGGAGCGGAGATGTCAAGGAAAATACCTGTGGGATTGTATTTTTTCATAACATCTTCGATCTGTTCTACAAGAGTATCAAGGTAAGGAGTGTTATAGCAAAGTAATTTGTAGTGAGCACGATTAAGAAAATCTACACCTGCATCCGGTGAGGGCTTGTTAATATGGTGCGGATTTTTGCGTGCATATTTTTCATCAAAACCTGCAGAAATATAAACCGGTGCATTTACCTCTATTTCCTTACAGGCTTTTAATTGAGCACCCAATAAATCAAATTTTAACAAGGGGTGCATTTGGTTTGCGGTGGACGGGTGGTATGCCCAACCGTGATGGCATTTTGAAAACACTGTTATTGAATCCACGTGCCCCAGCTTCAAAGCTTCTTTGAATTGTTCTTCGTTGAATTTATCTCCAACGGGAATGAGTTCTGAAGTGTGGAAATCAAGGTGTACTTGTCTGTATCTTAAAGGTTTCATAAAAATCCTCACAAAATAAATTTATTTTCGCCACTCAAAAGTTGAGTTTCATTGGCTTCAAAACGGAAAACAGCTTTTGTGTTTTCGGGTATGGTGATTTTAAATTCTGTCTTATCATCTTTCTTTTCGTAACCTACTGCAATAATACCTTGCGGAGTTGTAATACTACCCTTCATTTTATTGAAACGGTTAACACCTTGTGGCTCGATTACAACAGAACGATACCCGGCAGAATCCTTTTCTTGCTTTATACCCAGCAGATATTCAAAAAAGTATGCAACAGGTGCGCCGAACATCGGGTGAGAGTGTGAACGGCTACGATTGGAATCCCAATATTCGTGGAATGTGGTAGCTCCGTTCTGACGCCAGTGCTCAAAGCCCTGGTCGCCATTATGTGTAAGTAAATCTATCGCTAAATCTGTATCACCTTTCTGGAAAAGCAGACGGGTAACAATATCTGTTGCAAAAATACCCGTGTCATAGTGACCAAGCTTTTTGTAGTAGCTTACCATATTTTTATATGTGTTTTCGTTGCCTAATTCTAAATCAACACCAAATGAATTTGCACCCTGAACGTTCATAATAAAGTTGTCATCAAAGGCATTGAAATATGCGGCGGTTATTGCACCCTTGCGATATTTGATTTTAGCTTCGTATTCGGCAATATCATCCTCTTTACCGATAATACGGGCGATTTCACACATTTGTTTTAAAGATTTAACCATAAAATATGTGTTCACCATAGGGGCGGGGAGAACAACCTGTTGGTTGTGTGAGGTTATATCCTTATCAGGATAAAGTATATTCGGACCACACCAGTCACCCAGACACCAGTTACCTTCTTTGTCGCTTGTAACAAGTCCGTAATCTGAATGCGATTCAAGGTAGTCAATATAGCGTCGCATATTGTGATAGTATTTAGAAAGCACCTCTTTATCGCCATAGTGCTTATAAAGCTGGTAGGGAACTTCTACAATAGCACAACCCCATCCACCTGGACCACCACCGCTATGAAGATATGGTGCGGTGTATTGGATGTGACCGCTTAAAACATCCTGACAGTCACCAATGTCCTGCATCCATTTTTCATAAAACCATCTTGCATCAAAGGCAGTCAAAACTGCGTGGCAGGTAAGCTGACCGTCACCCGTATAACCTCTTCTTTCAAGGTGGGGACAGTCAGAGGGATGACCTGTGTGCATATTGCAAAGCATTGTATGGGTAAAGGTTTTGTAAATCCAGTTAAGTGTTTCGTTGTCGCAGTCAAAGGTTGAAGAAACAGGCACATCTGCAAAAATAACCTTGACACATTGGGGTATAGCATTGCCGATAACCTCAAAATATCTGAAGCCGAACCAGGTGAATTCAGGTTGAACTAAAACCTCTTTACCATCAGAAACAACTGTGAACTGCTGGCCTTGCTTGTGTTCGGGGCCTAAAGAGCCATCCGGTAAAATTTCTTCGGAGAAATTAACAATAATCTTTTCGCCTTTTTTTGCTTTGATTTCTAAAAGGGGGTAACCCGTTGTATT
>JAZNHK010000101.1:0-2675 GCA_045576915.1 Acutalibacteraceae bacterium | reverse complement strand
GCAGAATGGTAATCGCCGTTGACAGAGCAGGTATTGTTGGTGATGATGGTGAAACACATAATGGTATTTATGATACTGCTTTCTTTAACGGTATTCCCAATATAAAGGTTTATTCACCTGCGTATTACTGTGAACTGAATAATGCACTTGTTAATGCACTTTATCATAGTGACGGACCTTGTGCTATCAGGTATCCCCGTGGTGCAGAGCCTGAGAAACCGGAAGAATTTGAGTGTAATGGTAATGACTTTTATATTTTCGGTGACGAGGATGCTGATATCGCTCTGGTTACATACGGCAGAGTTTTTGCAGATTGCTACAAAGCCTATGAAAAGCTGAAAGCAGACGGAATAAAGGTAAAACTTGTTAAGCTTAATGTAATCATACCTATTCCTGAGGAAAGTGTTTGCAGTATTAAAAATGCACAACGTGTTTTCTTCTTTGAAGAGGGTGTTAAGAGCGGTGGTATTGGCGAAAGCTTTGCTACAATTATGCTTGAAAAAAATATAAAATCAGATTTTTCTCTCACTGCTTTTCCCGATTGCTTTGTTAAGCAAGGAAAGGTTGATAATATTTTGCATCAGTATAAGCTTGATGCGGAAGGTATGTATAAAACAGTTAAAGAATCATTGGGGTAAAATAATGAGTGATAAAAAAAGACTTGATATTGTCCTTTTTGAACGTGGCTTTGCAGAAAGCCGTGAAAAAGCCAAAGCGTTGATAATGTCAGGAATTGTTTATGTAAACGACCAGAAAGAAATTAAAGCCGGTCGCGATATCAAGCCGGATGATACCGTTGAAGTTCGTGGCAGTACGTTAAAATATGTCAGTCGCGGCGGCTTGAAGCTTGAAAAAGCTATGGAATCCTTCCCGATTGAGCTTGGTGGTAAGCTTTGTATGGATATTCGCGCTTCTACCGGCGGTTTTACTGACTGTATGCTTCAGAATGGAGCAGTCAAAGTGTATGCAATTGATGTCGGTTATGGTCAGCTTGCCTGGAAATTGCGTAGTGATGACAGGGTCGTTAATATGGAAAGAACAAATTTCCGTTATGTTACTCACGAGCAGATTCCTGAAGATATAGATTTTGCTTCGGTTGATGTTTCTTTTATTTCATTGAAGCTTATTTTGCCTGTAATGTATAATCTTCTTAAGGCGGAGGGAGAGGCAGTATGCCTTATAAAGCCTCAGTTTGAAGCAGGAAGAGAAAATGTTGGTAAAAAAGGGGTTGTTCGTGACCCTGTAGTTCACGAGAATGTTATAAAGACTATCGCTGAATTCGCAAACTCACAGTGCTTTGAGGTGTTGGGACTCGAGCATTCACCGGTTAAAGGTCCGGAAGGAAACATCGAATACCTGATGTATATAAAAAAATGTGCTGAACCTCAATGCTCTGAAGAGGTTATTTCAACTTCAAAGGAGCTTGTTGAACGTTCTCACAAGGTTTTGGATAAGTGATATTATGAAATTTTTTATAATTCCGAATATGACCAGAGAAAATGCATTCTCTGTTACAAGCAATGCTATAAAAGAACTTCTGAAGCTCAATAGTGAAGTTTTTATGGATTCTTCCCTTAAAGAAAGTTTTTCTCATTATAACGATATTTGCTTTGGTGAACAGGATGTGCTTCTCAGCAGTTGTGATATTGTTGTATCAATTGGTGGTGACGGCTCTTTTATAAATGCCGCCAAAACAGCAACTCAACACAACAAACCGGTTCTTTGCATAAATGCAGGTAAATTGGCTTATCTCGCCTGCCTTGAAAATGATGAACTGCATTTGCTTTCAAAGGTTATTGACGGTGGCTTTGTAACGGAAAAAAGAATGATGCTTGATGTTTCTATTCTTGACAAAAATGATGGAATAATATATCATTCAAACTGTATAAATGATGCGGTTGTTTCAAGAAGTGGAGTAATAAGAATTATGAAGCTTTTTGTTTCCTGTAATGGAGCTCCGCTTATAAACTATATGGCTGACGGTGCTATTGTTGCAACTCCTACAGGCTCTACGGCGTATTCCCTTTCAGCAGGTGGACCGGTTATTGACCCGTGCGTAGAAAGTATTCTTCTTACGCCTGTTTGTGCACATAGTGTTTTTTCACGTTCTGTTGTTCTTGGTGGGGCTTCAAGCCTTGAAATCACCCACGATAACAGCGGTGAGGCTATTTTATCCTGTGATGGTCAAACTGCGGTAGTGATACCGCCCGAAGCAGTTGTCAGTGTTAAAAAATCTCAGAAATGTGCATCGTTTATTAAAATAAAAAACGATACATTTATCGATATTCTGAATAAAAAAATATCGGGTTAGGATGGGGAAAATGAAAAAGAGAAGACATAAGCTTATACTTGATTTAATCGAGGAGTATGACATTGGTACTCAAGAGGAGCTTTTAGCACTTTTGAGAGATAAGGGTTATGATGTAACTCAAGCAACTGTTTCAAGAGATGTTAAGGAATTGCGTCTTTTGAAAACACTCGGTGCAAACGGAGTGTATAAATATACAGTTGAGAATACAAAAAGCACAGGCTATTCAGGTATGTTTGACGCTCTTTTTCAGAGTGCTATGACAAAGGTTGACTATGCAGGCAATATCTGTGTAATTAAATGCTCGCCCGGTCTTGCAGGTGCTGCATGTGCCACTATTGATTCGATGAATGTTCATGATATTGTT
>JAZNHK010000100.1:0-2085 GCA_045576915.1 Acutalibacteraceae bacterium | reverse complement strand
AAATCGGGTCGTGTATTACTTCTTTAACCATATTTTTCACCTTAGTTCCGCAATCAATTGAATTAATTATACCACTCTCGCAGAGCAAAAAGCAACCCTGCTTAATATTACAATAATCAAACATTATACTCTTGTTTTTATCGACCCTAGGTGTTAAAATCGTAATATAAAATATCTTTTTGAAGAGCGTGATAGTATGAGTTTATTTAGGTCAATAAAAAAGATAAGTTGTGTTTTAGTTGCGGTGATGATTTTGAGTTTAAGTGCTTTACCTGTTTTTGCCGCAACCACTATTGAAGTTAAGCACGTAACTGATATTTCTGTTTCTGAAGATAACTGGTGGGACAGAGGCGTTCAGTACGGACGAATTCTCGTCTTGAATAATCAACCTGAAGAAGAAAACAACGTTCTTCTTGCCACTCATTGTGAGCTTAATTCAGGGCTTACAGAGAATGCACCCGGTTATCCAATTTACCGAAGCACTGATAACGGAAAGACTTGGAAGGTTATCACCCGTGTTACCGATACTCTGACAGGTGCAAATTCCGAATGGAACCCTACCCTTTTTGAGCTTTCCATGCCTTGCGGTGATTACCCTGCTGGGACAATAATTCTCGCGGCTTGTTCCATTGACCCAGAGCACAATAAAGAATCTCACATCAGACTTTATTTCAGTCTTGATGGCGGTTACACCTTTGACCAGGGTGTTGTGGTTGCGAGTGCAGGTGGTCTTGAAGAAGGTGTATGGGAGCCGTTTTTAACTCAGCTTGATAATGGCAGTCTTGTGTGCTTCTATTCCGATGATTCAGACCCTAAACACGCACAGACAATCGTTTATAAGCAATCAAAAGATGGTATAAATTGGGGCAAAGCAGTAACTGTTGTAGCAAGTGAAAATCCTGAAGAAAGACCCGGTATGCCAATCGTTACAAGGCTCTCTGACGGCTCATATTTTATGGTTTATGAGATATTTAATAAAGCAGATATTGAAGGTGAACCCATTTTTTGCCGTTTTTCAAAAGATGGTCTTGACTGGGGTGAGCCATCATATCTTGGTGAAGAGGTTGCAACTGCAAATGGTAAGAAAGCCTTGGGTGCTGCCCCCTATTGTGCATGGACACCTGTTGGCGGTGAATACGGAACATTAATTGTAAGCGGAACACATACGAGAAAAGGCAAAAGCAAAACAGGTTCCGATTATTTTATAAGCTATGACAACGGAAAAACCTGGGAAACTGTTCCCCATATAATTCCCTACACTTCCGATGACCATGTTGGTTATAGCAACTCTTTCGCATTTTCAAAAGACGGCAAAACAATGTACGCCATCAACAATCCGCAAAAGGATAATAACCCCGAAAAATCAAAAATGGTTGTTGCTGTTGCAGAGCTTCAGGAAACAAGCCATACTCAACCCAACACCACTGTTATTTTGATAATCTCAATTATTGTTTTACTCGGTGCAGTTGTTGGCATTGGAGTTAAGAAAAAGAAGCAATAAAATATAAAATGAGCCACTCTAATTAGTCGTTAGAGTGGCTCGTTTTAAATAATCTATTCGGGTCAAATATTAAATTAATTCTCCTGACAGAATACAGCAATCGCTTCTGCTACAAAATCGGCTGTTATACCGCTCATACCAAAATATAAGAAAAGCTTTATTTTTCTTTGATAAGCACCATGCTGTAAAGCTCCAGTTCAAATGAAAGGTTATCTGTAACTGCTACAAGCTCACCGTTGTGCTCGTTATCAACCTTATATATCTCATACGTCGCATTTTTTCCTAAATCCAACGAAATCTCTTTATTGGGCAAAGCGTCATTATCGCTATAATAAGTAAGTATAATTGTTGCTTTCCCGTTTTTATCCACACCGCAAAGAGAATAGATATTTTCGACCTCATTTTTTGAAGCTATTTCCTTTTCGCAATCATAAAGGAAGCCATACCAATAAAAAGCATAGTAACCCTTTAATTTTTCATAAGTGTAAAAATCAAAAACACCGTTAAAAGCCGAGGGACGAGTGTCATAATACATAAGCATATCAATGGGAGAACGCTGAGAAGCGCACATACAAGCCAATGTG
>JAZNHK010000099.1:0-7150 GCA_045576915.1 Acutalibacteraceae bacterium | reverse complement strand
AGATATTCTTAACAATCTCTCCTATCTTGGCATTAAGCTTGACGAAAAAGCAAATGAAGTTCGTGGTGAGGGAATTGAACTTACTCTTCCCGGTTGCCCCGTTAAAGCATTCGTTGTTCCCACAAACGAAGAACTTGCAATCGCAAGAGATACAAAAGCAATCTGCGAAAAGCTTTAATAAAAATTACATCTCCGTTCACATTCTCTGAAAAATGTGAACGGAGGTATTTTTATATTTTTGCAATTTTTCAAAATCAACTTAATCTAATTTACAAATCTTAAATATATTCAAAGACAATAATAAAAGCTTATATTTACATTACAATCTTATATTTTGTTACACCTAAAACATTTACCATCATAAAACTCTTCATCGCCACAAATCCAACAAAAGCCATATTTTTTCCAGAATCTTGCAAAAGCGGCACGTTCTACTATTGTATCCTTACCAGCTACCATAACTTTACCAAGGTCGCAGTTAGCAAAAGCGGAAACACCTACACGCTTTACTGTTGTTGGAATATACACTGAATAAAGAGGACACATATCAAAAGCAGCTTCCCCTATATGGGTTACACTTGCAGGAAATGCAATATCCTTAAGATTTTCGCAGCTATAAAACGCCCTTTTACCGATTATTTTCAAATTACTTGAAAACCTTACAAATGAAAGCGAACACATTTCAAATGCAGAAACACCAATACTTGTAACAGTGTCGGGAAGCTCAATTGTATCAATACCTTTGCAACCATAGAAAGCCTTATCGCCTATACTGGTCACCCCTTTAGGAATAATAACCGTTCGGCTTTTGCCCACATATTTCTCAAGCGTAGTACCGCTGATTACGAAATCACTACCTGCCATTTTGCACCCTTCTTTTCAATAATCTAATACAGTTTTATATTACCATAACACTATATGATATTCAATAATTTAAACGCCATAAAAACCACCAAAAATTCCTCTTTAACATTGTACAATTAAACCCCATACACTTTTATATAATGTGCATGGGGCTACATTATGCTTTTACATTTTTGTTCTGCAACTTAACAAAATCTATTTTACCATAGGCTGTTTTTGAAAACTCCTTCACAAACTCATATTCATAAGGTACACTGTAATAAGAAAGCTTCTTTTTACAGTAATTTTTTATTTTTTCAAGTGTAAACGAATCGGCAGTATAGCCTTTTTCAAGAACTATAAACGCCTTTGCCACTTCCTTTTTGTATGGATGCGGAATTGGTACTGCAACGCATTTTGAAACCTCCGGCAGTTCCTCAATAGTTTTTTCAATATACCCCGGATAAACATTATAGCCTGAAGAAATAATCATTCTTTTAATTCTTGATTTATAGGTAACAATGCCTTTTTCATCAATACTTGCCATATCACCCGTATGAAGCCACAACCTGCCGTCAGGATGCTTTCTCAATGTTTTTTCTGTTTCTGTCGGGTTATTTTTATACCCTAACATAATTGTTGGTCCACAAACACATAGTTCACCTTCTTCATCCGCCCCTAAAACATTGGTTGTGCCCGGCTCAACAACACACATTTTATTGCCTATAAGAGGTTTACCTATTGTTCCTGATTTATAGCCATCGTTAACAGACAAGCTCAATGCCGCAAGTCCTTCCGTCATTCCGTAGCCCTCGCAAATACGCACCTGTGAATTATGTTCAAAAAAGAAAGCATTGACTTTATTTTCAAGGCTTTCAGGGAGAGTATCGCCACCGCTGACAGCATATTTAAGAAATGAAAAATCAAGGTTTTCTATCCCCTTTGCATTTAAAAGTGCTTCATAAAGAGTTGGCACACCAAAAAGCATTGTGGGTTTATGTTTTTTTAGAATGTTGCCGAATTTTTTTGCATCAAAAAGCGGAATGAGAACGGAACAAGCACCGAAACAAAAGCACACGTGAACACAGACACCCAGACCAAAGCCATGAAAAATCGGCAATATTCCGAGAATTTTATCACCTGCACTTACATCCCGAAGTGTTAAAACCGACTGTATACCAAAAGCATTGAAATTTTTATTGGAAAGCATAATATCTTTCGGAACACCTGTTGTTCCGCCACTATGAAGTATTATTGCACGTTCTTCATTTTCCTTATCTGTCGGAAAATATTCAGGTGATGATATATTGATACTGCTTATAAACTTCTTCCATAAAATATATTTCTCATCTTTGGGAAAAGTGTATTTATTTTTTAGATTATATGCAAATTTTAAAACACCGGGCATTGAACAGGACGCATCTGCAATAATGATTTTTTCAAGATAGGTTTCTTCTTTTATATTTTCGATTTTCTCAATACATTTATCTACACACAACAAAAACCTGCATTTACATGAAACAAGATAATTTTTTATTTCTTCCTGAGCTGAAAGCGGATGAACAATATTCGAAACCGCACCAAGTCTGTTCAGGGCATAAATACCAAAAACTGCTTCGGGCGTATTGGGCATTAAAACAGTTACAATATCCCCTTTTCTCACACCGATTTTATAAAAAGCATGAGATGTTTTTTCAATTTCTTTCAACAGCGATTTATACGTATATTTCTTGCCGAAATAATCGATTGCAACGGCTTCAGGATGATTCTTTTCTGATATTTTCAACATTCCGAACATCGAAACATCAGGAATATCAAATCCATATTCGCTTCCAGGATTCAAATAACTATAAAATGGATTTTCATTTGTAAAAGCATTATTTTTTCCTGTCATTTAACTGACTACACACCTTTTCTTTAAGTATATTGTTAGCATCTTCAAGATTGCTTTCTTTTACAAAATACGGCTCACCGAAAACAATCTCAATCGTATGAGCAAATGGTATATATCTGCCCTTTATTGCAAAAGGAATTATTGGACATCCTGTTTCCTTTGCCATTTTAACTGCACCAATTTTAAAAGGTAAAAGAGAGTGTTTTACCATTTTATTCAGCCTACCCTCGGGAAACACACCAACCAATTCACCTTTTTTCAGACATTCAATGGCAGTTTCAAGAGCCTTTTTATCTTTCCCGTTTCTGTAAACCGGTATCAGCCCCGAATTACTGAAAAACCAATTGAAAAACCGCAACTTAAAAAGCTCTGCTTTTGCAAGAAAATGAACACATCTCCTTGTGCTCAATATAACCATAAAGCAATCGAAATTTGTTTTATGATTGCCTGCAAGAATTGCACCGTTTTTCTTGGGTATATTTTCCCTACCTTTGACTTTTGGAAAAAAAATAATATAAAACAATATTGAAACAACAGGTGAAAAAATCTTATATAATATATCTCTACTTTTCATTTTTTTATCCTATAATCATTTTATTATTAGTTTTTCCTGTTTTTTCTTAATATACCAAAAATGTTTTAACTATCACTCTCTTTAAGGCGAATAAAATCGGGCGTTGCGTTCTTACGAACACAACGCCCAAAGTATTAGAATGCAACTGCACCTCTGTCATATTTACAACTTCTGTATGGTACACCCATTTTAAGTTTATCGCCATTTCTTGAAAGCAAATCATCAACCCTGACAAACTCAAAGCCCTGCTCCTGAAGTTCAGGAATTGCTCTTAAAACTGCTTTGACGGTGGCAGGCTCGGTATCGTGCATAAGGATTATTGCACCGTCTTTCGCCTCTTTCATTATACGTTTGTAAATATAATCTTCCTCATTTTTAAACCAATCATAGCTTGAAGCTGACCAATGAATAAAGAAAGAATCAAGTTGCTTTAACTGAATAAAATTAACATTCCCGTAGGGGGCACGCAAAAATAAAGGTCTTTCCCCTGTTATCTGTTCAATTACATCTGCACCTTTAGTTATATTTTCTTCAACATCAGAAATGGTTGATTTATAAAAATCAATGTGGCTATATGTATGGTTGCCAATAAGATGCCCGTCCTCATGAGCTTTTTTTACAATTTCAGGATTTTTCTCCGCCTTACTGCCGATTACGAAAAATGTAACTTTGGCATCATATAACTCAAGACCCTGTAGAAGCTCTTGAGTATGCCCGGATGGACCATCATCAAAGGTAAGGGCAATTGCTTTTTCACCAATGCCACTTTCACCTATATCAAGACGGACTGTACCATCGGGAATACAACGGGAAAGAATACAAATCACAAGTACAAACGGGATGAGAATCAAGATATCTTCGATTATCTTGTTCATAGTTTTCTTTTTAGTTTTTTTCATATGTATAACAGGAGTAAAACTCCTTCTCCTTAAAATTATATACATACTATACCATACATTTACACAATTTTAAAGGATTGTAACAACAATGTAAGAATTTGTTAATAAACAAGAAAAATAATAAAAGTGATTTTGTTGTTGACTGTTTTATACAACCCAAAAATCCTCCTGTTTTTTATAAAAATTGCCAATTGCCATGCAAATCACCTCATCAAGCTCGAACGTAAATCTTCGCACACTTATGCAGTGCTACAAAAACGAGATTTTTTAACCCATAGCAACTAAAAAAGAGAAAAAATAACCACGCCATCGAAAAACCGAAAATGCGTGGTTATAAAAATATTAAATTTTATGAAGCCAAGGCTTTATTTACAATAGATTGATAATCATTTATATCAACCAAATCATCAGAGTTGCTGTCGGCTGCCATAGCATATGCACCAGAAAGCTCCGCGTTACCGTTTGAAGCCCGTTCAACATCAAAGCAGTCAAGAACATCGCAAGCACTGTCGCCATTGGTGTCGCCGTTTACAATAAGAGTATATACGGTTGATACGTCTGCGTCAGTTACAGTAACAATTGAACCTGTTCCTAAATATTCTTTGTCACCATCACTCAGGCTCGGCTGTTGGGTTACAGATGAGGCTGATGGTATATAAATAATATCATCAATCTCAGTACCACAATTTAATGATGTGAAAATAAGTTTATTTTCATAATCAATTGTACTATTATTCGTCTCACCAATATCCATAATCACATAATTATATGAATTTTTAATTGCATATTCCATTGCATATGAATCACGGTAACAATAAATTGTAAAATCACTTGCGCAGTTATAGAAAGCTCTCGAACCTATTGAGGTAACACTTTCAGGTATAACCACTTTTGACAATGATCCACAACGAAAGAAAGCACTTGTACCAATACTCTGTATTCCGTGCTCAATTCTTACAAAGACAATATTTGTTAATCTAAATGCATTCGCGTTAATAGAAACAACATCGTTTCCGTTATACTTTGCCGGAATATTGAACGAATCAGCAGAACCTTTATAACCGGTAACCTTATAAGTTCCATTACTATTTTGCGAGTACGATAAATTGCACTCGGCGCAATCTTCCGTAGCCGAAATTTCCTGCTTAGTCTCATTACAACGAGAGCATTTATATAAAATTGTATGAGGGTGTTCTTTTTCTGTGGAAACAAGCTCAAAATCGTGTCCTAATGAAACAACAGTTGTAATATCAGCCTTATCACCGCACACTGTACAATGATGTGACTTGCTTCCTTCTTCAGTACAGGTTGGAGCAACATCTATTGTCCATTCGGTTGAATAATTGTGACCTGTAGCAGGAACTGATTCTGACTCTACCTCACCACAAACAGCACAGCAACGAGATTTTTCGCCATTCTCTTTGCACGTGGGCAAAAGAACAATTGTCCAATCATCTGAATAGGTATGACCCTTTGCAGGTATCGGAGCTTCTACAAGCGCACTACAAACAGAGCAAACGCCTTCCTTAACACCATTTTCTTTACAGGTTGACTCCTTACTTATTGTCCACTCTGTAATCTGATGGCCTGGTGCTGCAAGCTCCTCCCATACAGTTTCTTCGCATACAAAACAAGTTCGGTACCTAAAACCGGAATCTGTACAATTTGGTTCGCTGTAAATTACCCATTCACTATAAATATGAGTGTGTGCATTATAATGAATTTCTGCGTTTGTCAGCCCGTCATTATCTGAGCCCTTTTTTATTATATAGGACCACCGGTTTTCTGTACCGGTATAATAAACATCTTTAACATCACAATAATAGAATGCCATATCACCTATACTTGTCACGGTTTCAGGAATTGTAATTGAAGTAAGACTACCGCAACCCAAAAACAAACCCCCGCTCACCATTGTTACACCATATGGTATTGTAAATGATGTGAGTTCAAAACAGTTATAAAAAGCACCATTACCTATACTTGTTACACTATCAGGAATTTCTATCGATGTAAGGCTTTGGCACTCAGCGAAAGCCTCTTTCCCTATACTTGTTATCCCATCAGGAAGGGTGACAGATGTAAGGCTTTTGCACCCATAAAAAGCATAATCACCAATACTCGTTGCACCATAGGGTATTTCTATCGTTTCAAGGCTGAAACAACAATAAAATGCACCATCGCCTACATATTTTACACTATCGGGTATTTCTATTGATACAGCGCTTGTGCACCCATAAAAAGCATAATCACCAATACTCGTTGCACCATAGGGTATTTCTATCGTTTCAAGGTTCATACAACCATAGAAAGCTGCTCCACAAACACTTATCACACCACTGGGTATAGTGTAAGCTGTATCGGGTTTAGCCGCCGGATAAATTATAAGCTCTGTTTTAGATTTATTAAACAAAACACCTTCAACTGAGCAATAATAAGCATTATTTTCGTCAACCTCTATTGATGTCAGATTCACGTTAGTAAACGGGTAATCGCCCATACTTTTCAAGCCTTTTCCGATTGATATAACCTTAAGACTTCCATTCTCTTCAAAGGCTCCATCACCTATGTATGTTACACTATCAGGTATCTCTACTGACTCAAGGTTTCCACAACAGGAAAATGCATAAGCCCTTACACTTGTTACACCATCAGGAATTGTATAAGCTGTATCAGATTTAGCTGACGGATATTTTATGAGTTCTGTTTTGGATTTATTAAACAAAACACCTTCAACTGAGCAATAGTAAGCATTGTTTTCGTCAACCACAATTGATGCCAGTTTCTCTTCAGCAAACGCATTAAAGCCACCAAAAACATCCTCATCTATACTTATTACACTATCCGGGATAATGACATCGGTAACGGATGAACCCCACGAAGTAGTAACATACTTAGTACCCGCTTTTATTTCACAAATAGTGTCAATTTCACTAAAAG
>JAZNHK010000098.1:0-2825 GCA_045576915.1 Acutalibacteraceae bacterium | reverse complement strand
TGTTCCGTCAGGACGTGTAAGTCCTTCAAGAGCACCTTCCATCATACTGATTGTACCTGCTGCATGAAGGTTTGTAATATCAACATCAAGGTTTGAAAGAACTGCCATTGATTTTTTAACTGTGTTAGGAATATCGTGAAGTTTAAGGTCAAGGAAAATCTTGTGACCTCTCTTTTTAATTTCACGAACAATCTGAGGGCCTTCTGCATAGAAAAGCTCCATACCGATTTTTACAAAAGGCTTTCTTCCGCCTTCAAATTTATCAAGAAATTCATAAACCTTTTCTGTGCTCGCAAAGTCGCAAGCAACGATAACATCTCTACCCATTATTTTGCCACTCCTATTATATCTGTAAGATTTTCTATTCCGTATTTATCCATAACTGCAGGTAAATCGTTGATAATATCGCGACATACGCAAGGGTCAATAAGGTTTGCCGCGCCAACTTCAACTGCTGTTGCACCTGCGAGCATCATTTCAATAACATCTTCCGCAGTAGAAACACCGCCCATACCAACAACGGGAATGTTAACTGCATTTGCTACCTGATAAACCATACGAACTGCAACGGGGAAAATCGCACTTCCTGAGAAGCCACCCATTTTATTTGCAATTACCGGCTTTTTTGTTTTAAGGTCAATTCTCATACCTAAAAGAGTATTGATAAGGCTGATACCATCCGCACCTGCTGCCTCGCACTCTTTAGCAATAGCAACAATATCTGTTACATTGGGAGAAAGTTTTATAATTACGGGCTTGGTTGTTACAGCTTTAACTGCCGCTGTTACCTCTGCCGCTGCTTTAGGGTCTGTGCCGAAGCTCATACCACCACCATGAACATTGGGACAGCTTACGTTAACCTCAAGCCAACCAACCTGCTCTTCTTTATCCAGTTTCTCGCAAGTGTAAGCATAATCTTCAATAGCAAAACCGCTTACATTTGCCATAACTTTTTTATTAAAGCATTTTTTCAATTTTGGTAATTCTTCAGAAATAACCTTTTCAACACCGGGATTCTGAAGACCAACCGCATTTATCATACCTGCGGTGCATTCTGCAATTCTGGGGGTAGGGTTACCAAAACGAGCATCCTTTGTTGTTCCCTTGAAAGAGAATGTACCAAGAACATTTATATCGTAAATTTCTGCAAATTCATAGCCATAGCCGAAGGTGCCACTTGCAGGAATTATGGGGTTATCCATTTCCAGACCACAAAGGTTAACATTTAATCTTCCCACAAAATCTCCTCCTTTTTAAGCACAGGGCCTTCTTTGCAAATACGCTTGTAGCCGGTTATTGTTTTGCAGGAGCAACCCATACAAGCACCAAAACCACAACCCATACGTTCTTCAAAGCTAAACTGACCGCTTGTAGTGCTTGCTTTGAAAATCGCTTTAAGCATAGGCTCGGGACCACAAGTGTAAAAATATGAATAATCAATATCCTTCATAGCATCGGTAACAAAACCTTTGGTGCCATAAGAACCATCAACAGTTGTAACAAAAACATCTGCACCTAAAGCCTTAAAATCTTCTTCGCAGAAAACCTCATCTTTAGTATTAAAGCCAAGAACAACGCTGACTTTCTTGCCCTCTGCAATAAGCTTTTTACAAAGCATATAAAGAGGAGGAACACCAACACCGCCCCCTAAAAGCAACGGTTTTTCACCTGAAAGTGAAATATCATATCCGTTTCCGAGACCTGTGAGAATATTGAGTTCTTCGCCTGCTGTCATTTTTGACATCTGCTCTGTTCCTTTACCTACAACCTTGTAGATAAGTGTAAGTACATCGCCTTCGCAATCGCAAACAGAAATGGGTCTGCGAAGATAGAAACCATCAAGCTTTATGTTTACAAACTGTCCGGAAGATGTGATATCACTCACATCTCCCTGAAGTTTCATTTTAAATACTGTACTTGTAAGCGGAGTATTTTCTTTTATTTTAAAAATTGATTCTCTCATAAGTTACCCTCTGCATCGATAGTTGAAATTGTAAGGGTGATATCTTCAAGAACATCAAGAAGAACATTTACAGTATCGAGTGCGGTAAATATTGTTACATTGTTTTCAATTGCATAACGGCGAATCTGGTGACCGTCATTATTTTCTCCACTTGCGTTAATATCTTTTGTATTGATAACATAAGCAATGTGACCCTGGCGGAGTGCTTCAGGAACTTCGTTGCTGCCCTCGCTGATTTTGCCGAGAACGTGGGTTCTGATTCCGTTTTCTTTAAGGAATTTTGCAGTACCTGCAGTTGCCTGAATATTGAAGCCGAGCTTGTAGAAACGGCGAATGAGAGGAAGAGCTTCTTCTTTATCTTTATCTGCAACTGTTGCAAAAACAGTACCATAATTCTGAAGGTGCATGCCTGATGCCTGAAGAGCTTTGTAAAGAGCTCTGTTTAATTTATCGTCATAACCGATAGCTTCACCTGTTGATTTCATTTCCGGTGAAAGGTAAGCGTCCAGACCACGGATTTTATTGAATGAGAATACGGGAACTTTTACATACCAACGTTTCTTTTCTTCGGGATAGATATCAAAGATACCCTGCTCTTTAAGGCTTTTACCCATAATAACTTCTGTTGCAATATCTGCAAGAGAATAGCCGGTTGCTTTTGAAAGGAAGGGCACTGTTCTTGAAGAACGGGGGTTAACCTCAATAATATAAACATCATCGTTTTCGTCAACAATGAACTGAATATTGAAAAGACCAACAATACCGATTCCAAGACCAAGCTTCTTTGCATACTGAAGAATTATGCCTTTAACCTTATTTGAAATACTGAATGAGGGATAAACGCTGATAGAGTCACCGGAGT
>JAZNHK010000097.1:0-19552 GCA_045576915.1 Acutalibacteraceae bacterium | reverse complement strand
ACCGCTTGGCCTCCGACTTAAAAATATTTTAATAAAGAACCAAAGGTGGAAGCAATTCACGCCGGTCTTGAATGCGGTGTGTTTGCAGATGCAATTGAAAATATAGACTGTATTTCAATCGGGCCTGCACTTTATGATGTTCACACAGTAAATGAAAAATTAAGCATTTCTTCCACAGAAAATGTTTTCAACATTCTTTTGAAAATATTGGAGAAATTGAAATAATTTTTGTATTGTATTTCTTAAACTTTTGTGATAGAATAAGCCGATTATTTTAGTGTAAGGGCTTTAATTTGAGTAAAAACCTTACAGATTGGAGAAAATATGGACAACAAAAACAACTTCAAGCCATACATTCCGGCAGAAAAGGTAACGCCCGAAATCACTGTTACCTCCATTGTTATGGGTATTATTCTGGCGGTTGTATTCGGCGCGGCAAACGCATACCTTGGTCTTCGAGTTGGTATGACAGTTTCTGCTTCTATCCCTGCTGCAGTTATTGCTATGGGTGTTATTCGCATTATTATGCGTAGAAACTCAATTCTCGAGAGCAACGTAGTTCAGACAATCGGTTCTGCAGGTGAATCACTTGCGGCAGGTGCTATTTTCACTCTTCCTGCTCTTTTCCTTTGGGCAGCAGAAGGCAAAATGGACAAGCCCGACCTTGTTGAAATCACTCTTATTGCTCTTATCGGTGGTCTTCTGGGTGTTTTCTTTATGATTCCCCTTCGTAATGCTCTTATCGTTAAAGAGCACGGTACTCTTCCCTACCCCGAAGGAACTGCTTGTGCCGAGGTTCTTCTTGCCGGTGAAAAAGGCGGTTCAAATGCGTCAACTGTTTTCGCAGGTATGGGCTTTGCAGCACTTTTCAAATTCATCATTGATGGTTTAAAACTGGTTTCAGGTGAAATATCATTCCGCGTTAAAGGCTTTGCAGGTGAAATCGGCACTCAGATTTATCCCGCTGTTATGAGCGTTGGTTATATCTGTGGTGCAAGAATTGCTTCCTATATGTTCGCAGGTGGTATTGTAAGCTGGCTTGTACTTATTCCAATGATTGTGCTTTTCGGTTCAGAAATGATTCTTTACCCCGGCACTGCTCCTATCGGTGAGCTTTTTGCAGAAGGTGGTGCAAGTGCTATCTGGAGCACTTATATCCGCTACATCGGTGCAGGTGCTCTTGCAGCAGGTGGTATCATCAGCCTTGTTAAATCTCTTCCTCTTATTGTTAAAACCTTTACAGGTGCTATGAAGAGCATGAAGGGTGCAGGTGCAACATCAACAGAGCGTACAGCAAGAGATATCAACTTAAAAATAGTTATTGTTGCTATTCTCATTCTTACTGTCCTCATTTGGCTCATTCCCGCAATTCCCGTATCACTTCTTGGTGCATTTATTATTGTTATCTTCGGCTTCTTCTTTGCAACCGTTTCTTCCAGAATGGTTGGCCTTGTTGGTAGCAGTAACAATCCCGTTTCAGGTATGGCTATCGCAACACTTCTTATTGCGACTCTTATTCTTAAAGTTACAGGTGCTGATGGCGTTGACGGAATGTGCAGTGCAATTGCAATCGGTTCAATTATCTGTATCGTTTCTGCTATTGCAGGTGACACCTCTCAGGACCTTAAAACAGGCTATATTTTAGGTGCAACTCCCAGAAAACAGCAAACAGGTGAGGTTATTGGTGTTGTGGCTTCCGCTCTTGCTATCGGCGGTACACTTTACCTTCTTGACTCTGCTTGGGGCTTCGGTTCAGACGAGCTCGGTGCTCCTCAGGCAACACTTATGAAGCTTATTGTCGAAGGCGTTATGGGTGGCGATTTGCCATGGGTTCTCGTATTTATCGGTGTATTTATTGCAGTGGCAGTTGAGCTTATCGGCATTCCCGTTCTTCCTTTTGCAATCGGTGTTTATCTTCCTGTTCAGCTTAATGCTTGTATTATGGTTGGCGGTCTTATCAGACTTGCATTTGACAAAATCAAAGGCAAAAAAGCAGAACACAAAGAAGAAATTGTTAACGATGGTATTCTTTTCTGCTCAGGCATGATTGCAGGTGAAGGTCTTGTTGGTATTGTTCTTGCTCTTCTCGCAGTATTCGGCGTTGACAAGGCTCTCAACCTTTCCGAGAAGCTTGGTATACCTGCAGCAGTTTCCGACCTTGGCGGTTTACTTCTCTTCGCTTTGATTATTCTTACAGTTCTTAAATTCACAGTTTGGAAAAAGCGTGATAAAAAAGCATGAAAAAGAATATAAAAGAAGAAAATTATCTTGAAAAAAAGCCGGTTTGCAAACAAGGACTCAACTGGTCCGCAGACGAAAACGGCAATGTTACTCTTGAAATGGCAAACAAGGGAATTGCAAACAAAATAATGCAAAAGCTCATTAAAAAGCCGAAAATCAGTTACATCCATCTTGACGAAATGGGTAGCTTTGTATGGCCTCTTATGGATGGTGAAAGAGATATCCACGAAATCGGCAAATTTGTTGAAGAGCATTTCGGTGAAAAGGCAAATCCCCTTTATGAAAGGCTTTCACAATATTTCAAGACTTTGGAAAAATACAATTTCATAGAATACAAATAAATAAAATATCAGTCAGAAGAAAATTTCTTTTGGCTGATATTTTTTCTTGCATTAGCATTATCTTTTTTATATACTTAAAACTATAAAAATGAGGTGTTGCTATGAATAATATTGATTTTTTTAAAAATGCAGGCTACGGAATGATGATGCATTTTGGTCTTTATTCCCTTTTGGGTGGCGAATACAAGGGCAAATTTGGTGATAATTATGCAGAATGGATTGGCTCTCATTTTGCAATTCCCATTAAGGAATATGAAAAGTTGACATCTGCCTTTAACCCCATTTATTTTAATGCAGATGAAATCATTAAGCTTGCAAAAGACTGCGGAATGAAATACTTTGTTGTTACAACAAAGCACCACGATGGTTTTGCTCTTTTCCATTCAAAGATTGATAAATACAATGTTGTTGATGCAACCCCCTACGGCAAGGATATTATCGAACAACTTGCAAATGCCTGTGCAAAACACGATGTTAAGCTTGGCTTCTACTACTCACAGGACCTTGACTGGCACGAAAAGCACGGCGGTGGCTACCTTTCAAATCATATGGGGTGCTCAGGTGT
The DNA here is from genome assembly GCA_045576915.1 of Acutalibacteraceae bacterium. Lineage (GTDB taxonomy): Bacteria > Bacillota > Clostridia > Oscillospirales > Acutalibacteraceae > DTU089. The sequence goes on along the minus strand of JAZNHK010000097.1, from coordinate 16,405 downwards.
TACATGGGATAACAGCTGGGATTTCCCCAACCCGAAAGAAAAGAATTTTGACATCTGCTTTGAAAACAAAATTATTCCTCAGATTAAAGAAATCATGTCCAACTATGGAGATATTTTTCTTGCCTGGTTTGATGTGCCTATGACTTTAAGTAACAAGCAAAGCAAGATTATTTATGATACAGTTAAAGCTTTGCAACCCGATTGCCTTATAAACTCCCGTTTGGGAAACGGTATGTATGATTATGTTTCCTTGGGCGATAACGAAATCCCCAACACAAAGGAAGAATGGGAAAAGCTTTCAAAAATTGACCCTGAAAAAGTAAATTATCAGAGCATTGACGGCTTCAAACCCAGTCCTTACGGATTATATGAATCTGCTTGCACTCTCAATAATTCCTGGGGATTCTCATACCGCGACCACAATTGGAAATCTCCTGAAGAGCTTTATAAAAACAAGAAGCATTTAAACGAGTTGGGCATTAACTACCTTGTTAATGTAGGCCCCGACCATCTTGGAAGAATTCCGGGTCCATCTATTGAAATATTAAGAAAAGCAGCAAAGATGGAGGAAAAATGATGCTAAAAGTAATGACTTTCAATATTCAACACGCATTGGATTACCAAAAACAGATTATCGATTTTGATTTATTCATAAATGCTATCAAAAAACACAATGCAGATATTTGCGGTCTGAATGAAGTTCGTGGTGACGGATCTTTGGAAGACTACACTGACCAGACAAATGCAATTGCCGATGGTTTAGGCTTCAATTCTTATTTCGGAGAAGCAATAAAGGTTCAGGGAACAAGCCCTTACGGAAATGCAATTGTAAGTAAGCATCCCTTTAAATCTGTTGAAACAATAAAAATCCCCGACCCTAAAATTAAAAGAGGTAAACACTCATTTGAAAGCCGTTGCGTTATAAAGGCTGTTGCAGATATTGATGGTAAAGAAATTTGCTTTCTCATTTGCCACATGGGGCTTAATTTAAGCGAACAGAAAAACGCTGTTGAAATAATTTGCAAATTACTTGATGAAATTGATATTCCTGTAATTTTAATGGGTGACTTTAACACCACTCCCAAAGACAAGGTCTTAAAGCCCATACGAGAAAGACTTAAAGATACTGATGACTTTAACCCAGTTAAAAATCTTGGTACATACCCCTCGGACAAGCCTGAAAAGAAAATTGATTATATTTTTTACAGAGGTTTAAAATGTTTAAAGAATGAAACTATTGAAGAAATATTTTCAGACCATTTGCCTATTATTGCAGATTTTGAGATATAAAAAACATCGTAAAAGGTTCTGCCTTTTACGATGTTTTCTCATTTCGTCCTTAACCCCTTCGGATAATGGTTTTTGGCTCTGCCGTTTGATACCTTTGCACCGCCGAGAGCACAACCATCAACCATAACAACTGCCCAACCATTAGGGCAATCAACGGAAATTTCTTCTCCGTGAAGATATTTTCTGATCTCTTCGCTATCTGCGGTCAGGTCGATTCTTCTTTTAAAAGCCTCACCCATAGCCATAAAAAACTGATGATGGGGTTGAATATAATTCTTTTTAATTTCACCGATTGTTACGCCCACTGAAAAGGCCGTAATATTTTTCACATCGAAATTGGTGGTGAAATAAATCGGTGTACCCTTGTGCATTAAAACATTTACTTTTTCGTATTTTTCTAATGTATCATCAAGAAACTCATAAACTGTTTTATCAATTTTATCGGTTTTCTTTTTTGGTTTTTCATAATTTCCGTAATAATCATTTTTATTATGAAGAACTGCCATGAACTGACCTTCACCCCTATTTTTATGGGGGTAAAATCTTCGGGCATAAGAAATATTTTCGTGCTTACATCCATCAAAGAAAATACCATCCTCGGTATTTTCTTCCACAACCTTTCTCACCCTTACTATTTCAAATTCAGGGTGCTCTGAAAGGAAAGAGTCAACCATCATTTCATTCTCCGCAAGAGAGAATGTGCAGGTGGCATAAACTATATATCCGCCATTTTTAAGGCATATTGCCGCGTTTTCCAATATTTCCTTTTGCCTCTCGGCACATTTTAAAACATTTTCTGTACTCCATTCATCAATGGCAATTTCTTCCTTACGGAACATTCCCTCGCCCGAGCAAGGTGCATCTACCATAATCAGGTCAAATGTATCGGGAAAAATTTTTGCAAGCTTGCCTGTATCAGTACAGGTGGTAACAGTGTTTTTAAGACCTAATCTTTCAACATTCCCCGTAAGGATTTTACATCTTGAAGGTATTATCTCATTAGAAATGAGAACTCCATTTTCTCCTAACTTGTTTCTCAACTGACTGCTTTTTCCACCGGGAGCAGAACACATATCAAGAACGACCCAATCAGGGTCAATTTCAACACATTCTGCAGGAGCCATAGCACCGGGCTCCTGAACATAAATCATACCTGCGTGGTGGTATGGATGATTACCGATTTTATCATAATCAAAATAATATCCGTTTTCTACATAGGAAATTTTTCCTGTAGAAAATGTATTAAGCTTCTCAAAATCTTCAATACTTATTTTATCGGTGTTAACTCTGAATGCTCTTACAGGATTTTCATTTAACGCTTTTTGGTAAAGTTCAAAATCATCTCCCAAAAGCTTTTTCATTCTTTCTGCAAATTCAATAGGTAAATTCCTCATCATTCTTCACCCAATTCCATTTCCGCATAGAGCATACACATTGAAACCGCAGTTATTGCCGCAGTTTCAGTACGGAGAATTCTTTTGCCGAGAGAAATTGTTTTCCCGCCTGTTTCAACAGCATTTTCGATTTCTTTTTCATCAAAACCACCCTCGGGACCGATGAATATACCAACACTCATACCGCTTTTAATGCCTGAAAGTGCTTCCTTTGTTGCTTTCATTCCGTCCTTATTTTCATAAGGCACAAGCACAACGTCAAGCTCTTGTGCTTTTTTCAAGGCTTGTTTATAGGAAACAATTTCTTCTATTTGCGGAATTATATTTCTCTTACTCTGTTTGGCGGCACTTTCGGCAATTGCTTGCCAGCGGGCTTGCTTACTTTTCTTTTTCTTCTCTTCAATTTTAACAACACATCTGCTCATTTCAACGGGAACAATACTATCCACACCCAATTCAACACATTTCTGGATTACAAGCTCCATTTTATCACTTTTGGGCATACCTTGAAAAAGAACAATTTTTATAGGCAGATTTGTATCCTGATAATTTTCTTTAATAATTTTTGCAACAATGGTATCGCTGTTTATTGCTTCAATAAAGCAAAGATTGCTTATGCCATCTTCACTGACAAGAAAGCTATCGCCCACATTCATTCTCAAAACATTTTTTATATGATTAAAATCTGAATCGGTTATGTAGTAGCAATCGCCCGCTCTTTTTTCTTTATCAACAAAAAAATTAAACATTTTTTCACCCTTGAAATCAATATTGAAATTATTTTAACAAATGCACTGTATTTTTTCAACCGTTAATACATTTATCATTTTTTATATGCATATTATTTTTATGATATCCAGGAAAAACTGTGGAAAAATATGGATGAATTTACAAAAAAGTCTTGATTTGTTCATAAATAAGAGGTATTATATATTTAGCACTCAACAGCAGAGAGTGCTAAATAAAGATTAAATCACTTTAATATACAGGAGGCTACACTATGACACTCAAACCATTAGGCGACAGAGTTGTTCTCAAATTCTGCGAAGCCGAAGAAACCACAAAAGGTGGTATCATTCTCGCTGCCGCATCCCAGGAAAAACCCCAGACCGCAGAAATCCTTGCAGTTGGTCCCGGCGGAATCGTTGACGGAAAAGAGATCAAGATGGAAGTTAAAGTTGGCGATAAAGTAATTCTCAGCAAATATTCCGGCACAGAAGTAAAAATCGACGGCGAAACACTTATCGTTGTTCGTCAGGGCGAAATTCTTGCTATTGTAGAATAATAGGAGGTTCTCAGACTATGGCAAAACAGATTATCTATGGCGAAGAAGCTCGTAGAGCTCTTCAAGCAGGTATCGACAAGCTTTGCGATACTGTTAAAATCACACTTGGCCCCAAAGGCAGAAACGTTGTTCTCGACAAAAAATATGGTGCTCCCCTCATTACAAATGATGGTGTTACAATTGCAAAGGAAATCGAGCTTGATGACCCCTTTGAAAATATGGGTGCTCAGCTTGTAAAAGAAGTTTCCACAAAAACAAACGACGTTGCAGGTGACGGTACAACAACTGCTACTCTTCTTGCTCAGGCTCTTGTTCGCGAGGGTATGAAAAACGTTGTTGCAGGTGCAAATCCTATGGTACTCAAAAGAGGTATCAAGCTTGCAGTAGATAACGTTGTTGAAACAATCAAAGCAAACTCCAAACCCGTTGAAAGCACAGACGATATCGCAAGAATTGCAACTGTTTCCTCTGCTGATGAAAACATTGGTTCTCTTATTGCAGAAGCAATGGAAAAGGTTACTGCAGATGGCGTTATTACAGTTGAAGAAAGCAAAACCGCAGAAACAAGCTGTGATGTTGTTGAGGGTATGCAGTTTGACCGCGGTTACATTTCTCCCTATATGGTAACAGATACAGATAAAATGGAAGCAGTAATTGACGAGCCTTTCATTCTTATCACTGACAAAAAGATTTCTAACATTCAGGAAATCCTCCCCCTTCTTGAACAGATTGTTCAGGCAGGCAAAAAGCTTGTTATTATTGCAGAAGATATTGAGGGCGAAGCTCTTGCAACTCTTCTTGTAAACAAACTCCGTGGCACATTCACCTGCGTTGGTGTTAAAGCTCCCGGTTTTGGCGACAGAAGAAAAGAAATGCTTCGTGATATCGCAATCCTCACAGGCGGGGAAGTTATCACAGAAGAGCTCGGTCTTGACCTCAAGGATGCAGCTGTTACACAGCTTGGTAGAGCTCGCCAGATTAAAATTTCCAAAGAAAACACAATCATCGTTGACGGTGCAGGAGATAACAACGAAATTTCTGCAAGAGTTCAGCAGATTAAAGCTCAGATTGAAACAACAACATCTGATTTCGACAGAGAAAAGCTTCAGGAAAGACTTGCAAAGCTTTCAGGTGGTGTTGCTGTTATCCGCGTTGGTGCGGCAACAGAAACAGAAATGAAAGAAATGAAGCTCCGTATTGAAGACGCTCTTGCAGCTACAAAAGCAGCTGTTGAAGAAGGCTATGTTGCTGGTGGTGGTGTTGCTCTTCTTAACGCAATTCCCGCTCTTGACGCATACATCGCTTCTCTTGAAGATGCAGACGTAAAAACAGGTGCTAAAATCGTTCGTAAGGCTATCGAAGAGCCCGTTCGTCAGATTGCCGCAAACGCAGGTCTCGAAGGCTCTGTTATCATTGACGGTATTCTTCGTTCCGGAAATGTTGGCTACGGCTTCGACTTTGCGAAGGAAGAATACACCGATATGGCAAAAGCAGGTATCCTCGATCCCACAAAGGTTACCCGTTCAGCTCTTCAGAACGCTTCAAGCGTTGCAGCAATGGTTCTTACAACCGAGAGCCTTGTTACAGACAAACCCGACCCCGCAGCAGATGCAGCTAACGCAGCAGCAATGGCAGCAGCACAGGGCGGCGGAATGTATTGATTTAAAAAACCTCTTGCTTTTCGGAGCAAGAGGTTTTTAGTTGCCGGTCGCCAGATACCAGATGCCAGAATATGTTTTATAATTTGTATTGCAATTTGTTGGTGTAATCTGTTACAATACATTTATAAAATATTTTTCTTTTGGGAGTGTTTTTATGAGCAACGAAACAAAAAGAACTTACATACCATATAATGAATGGAAAGAACCCTCAAAGCAAACAGAATACACAGAAAGAACACCTTTACTCTCACCCGACGGCGAGCTTCTTGTAAAGGGATGGGCAAGACACAATGTTTTTGATTACGAACGTTCTTACTCAAAACCCAATAAAAGAAAAAAAGAATGGGATTTCTATCAGTTAGGCAACAAAGATTATTCCGTTCAGATTAGTTTTGCAAACATTTCTATCGGCGGTTATGCAGCAGCGAAGCTTATTGATATTAAAAACGGCAAAGTTATTGCAGATGCATTTGCACTTTTCCTTGGAGGAGATAACAAATACATCCTCCCCGCAAGAGGTGATGCTCCCAACAGATTCAAAGCAAAGGTTGGCAAAGCAGAGCTTGACTTTAACACCAAAGAAAATTCACGAACTCTTTATTTTAAAATGCCCGTAAAGGACAAAATTGTTGAATGTAATTTCCAGATGGATATTATGCCCGGTCTTGAAAATATTACAACTGTTCTTCCGTTTGAAAATGCTCCCACAAAATACTTTATGACAACCAAACAGAATTGTATGCCTTGTGAGGGTACATTTAAATATGGCGATGATGTTTACGAATTCAGCAAGGACAACACATTCTGTGCTCTTGACTGGGGCAGAGTAAACACGCCCTATCAAATGGTCTGGTATTGGGGTAACGGCTCAACATATCTAACTGATGCAGACGGAAAGAAGCATATTTTCGGTTTTGAAATCACTTGGGCAATAGGTGATGAAAGCAACGCAACAGAAACCTGTCTTTTCTACGACGGAAAGGCACACAAATTCGGTGCGGTTGACGTTGAAGTTTTCCCCAAACCCGATAAATATATGAATCCCTGGAAATTCGTTTCAGAGGACGGAAGATTTAATCTTACAATGAAGCCTTTCTTTGATCAGCACTCTGATATGAATCTGGGTGTAGCAAGAATGCACACTCATCAGGTGCACGGTCTGTGGAGCGGTGACGTTACACTTGACGACGGCACAAAGCTCGAAATCAAAGATATGTACGCTTTCTGCGAATATGTAGAAAACAAATGGTAAAAAAATGAAAAAAAGATTATTATCAATCATACTCGCTATGATTTTAACCACACTTTGTGTTACCCCTGCATTTGCAACAGTACCGCAAAAGCCACCGTACCTTCGCAGTTTTTATACAGATAATATGCTCTTTAAACAAAAGGAAGAGGTTGTTATTGCAGGTACGAGTACCGAAAAAAAAGAAATATCTGTTGAACTTATCAACAGTAAAAAAGAAGTTGTTGCAAAAGCTTCCGAAAAAGTCGATAAAACCGGCAATTTTGAAATTTCTTTCACTGCTCCCGAAGGCAGTTATGAAGAATACACCATTATTGTAAAGGAAGACGGCAAGAAATTTTCAACACTGAGAAATGTTGTTTTCGGTGAATTGTGGTTGGCTTCAGGGCAAAGCAATATGCAATACCCCTTAGGTCAAGCAAAAATCGGAAGAAAATGGATGGAAGAAAACAAGCCTCTCTCCAAAAAGCTGAGAGTACTTATTACGCCTATTTATCAAGAGCTTGACAGAACTAAAGAAATTCCGTCCTCACCTCTTAAAGATATTCCCGATTCCAAATGGATTACCGGTGAAAGCGAAGAAATATACGGTATGAGTGCGGTAGCATATTTCTTTGCAGAAAAGCTACAAAAAGAAATTGATATGCCTGTTGGTATTCTCAATATTTCTCAGGGTGGCACATCTATTGCATCTTGGCTTTCAAGAGAAGCAATTGACTCTGACAAAAAGGTAAAAAATGACCTTATAGCCCGTGAAAGATATATCGAAAAGGATAAATGGCTTGATGATAACCGAAGCCTTTATCACGATATGACCGTAAACTATAATCTGAGAATTGAAGCACTTAAGCATTTCAGATTATCGGGTATGGTTTGGTATCAGGGTGAAACTGATTTAATGTTCGGCTTAACCGATGAAAACTATTCCGATGCCTTCTCGCTTTTGCAAAAATCCTATACGGAGCTTTTCTCTTACAAAAACGGATTATTGCCCATTGTTTACACTCAACTTGTTTCATATAATTATGGCGATAACAATTATTTCCTTAACAGAAACATCGCTTTTACCGAAATGCAGAAACAGGAAAAAGACTCCCGTGCGGTAGTTTCTGTTTATGATATACCAATAACGTACCTTAATGAAGTTGGCTATATTCACCCTGAAAGCAAGAAAGAGGTCGGCGAAAGAATGACCACCGCCGCACTTGGTCTTGTTTACGGAAAAAGTGATACATATACTACCGCAACGCCAAAGAAAACAGAAATTAAAGATAGTAACATTTATGTAACATTCGAAAACATCGGTGACACTCTCACTTCAAATGGTGAAGTTTTAGAAGGCTTTGCAGTTTGCGGTGCAGACGGCATTTATGTTAAAGCTAATGCAGAAATAATTGATAAAGACACAGTACGGATTTGGAGTAATTCCGTTAAAGAGCCAAAATCGGCAACCTATGCCTACTATTTAACTAACGGAAACGCTAATCTTTACTCCTCATTAAACGGTAAGGTGCTTTTCCCTGTTTGCGCCTTTGTTACAGATAAAGCTATCGGTACGCATTATTGGGTTGAAAAGTCTTGGGCGGAGTGCGAGAATGAAATTGTTTGGCACAATGAGGACGATACATATACAGATTACTATCCCACCTGGGATGCTGAAAATGCAGAAATTGAATTCAATAAAGAAGGTTTTATTGATATAAAAGGCTCTGCTTCGGAATTCTGTGTTAAGCCTGTTCTTACATTTGAAAATGCAAATGAAAAGAATAAGGTTTTCAGCTTCAAGGATGTTGATACGGATTACAGCACTTATGGTACCATAACATTTTCCGTTATCAACAAAGGCACCGAAAACATCACCTTTTCCGGCTTGAAGCTATATAAAAACTCTTTTACATGGTATTCTGCCACTGTTTCCGAAACAAAGAGGAATTCCACGGTAATCCCTGCCGACAGCCAGTGGCACACCGTAACCCTTGACCTTAACAGACTTTATTTCAGAGGTAACGACTGCGGTATAGGTTACGGAAACGAGAAACTCAAAGAGGTAAAGGAAATAAAATTCTGCTTCACCTCTCCCGAGGGTACAACCGGCAATGTCAGCTTGGATTCTATTGAATTTACTGCATCGCCTGCCTCTTCAGAAAAACATTTTGATCCCGAAAAAGAAAATGCAGATAACATTTTCGAGAAAATCTCCTTCTTCTTCGTAAACGGAATAGGAAAAATACTTAAATAAAAACAAAATCAGGTGACTAGAATTTCAAAAAATCTAATCACCTGATAAATTTTTATTCTGTTTTATTCTACAACCTTAGCGGCTGCTTTTCTTTCAGCTTTTTTCTTTCTTGCCTTGTACATATTAAGCTCTTGAACACATTCATCGGGCAAATCGCAATCGCCAACGGAAACAACCATTTTATTGTAAAGTCCTTTAAAGTTCGAACCACCTGTTGTAAGGATTTTGTTTTTCTTTGCATATTTGATGAAATCAGCCTTTTCTTCATCAGAAAGCTCAGGACTGTAAACCTCAATACCGTCAAGACCTGCCTTAACAAGCTCGTCCAAAAGATTTTTGTTTTTACAACGTTGTGGGTTGGCAAGTACTGCAATACCGCCCGCTTCATGAATTGCTTTTAAAACATCAAAAATATCTTCATATTCAGGAACATTGTTAATATTACCCTCAACATCGGAAGAAAAAAGTTGCTTATAAAGCTCACCATAAATTCTGTCGGTATAACCAACCTCCATAAGAGCCTGCATAATATGAACTTTGAAAACATTTGTTGAACCTGATGCACATTTAACAACAAATTCAGGTGTTATGGGATAACGCTGGGCTGCTTTGAGCATCATAATATGAGATGATTTTTTTCTTATAAGCGAACTGCGACGGCAAAGACCTTCGAGTCTGTCAGGGAAATCAGGCTTGTAACAAAGCATATGTATTTCCTGACCTGTAAGCTTGTCTGTTCCTGTAAGCTCAACCCCGGGAATAACTGTAACGCCGTGTCTTTCACCGATAACCTTACCTCTTACGGTACCCGCAAGACAATCATGGTCTGTAATTGCAATTGTTTTAATACCACGTTTTTTAGCAAGTAAAATTAAATCTTCAATACCAAGAGTGCCGTTTGACAATCGAGTGTGGCAATGCAAATCCGCTGACAAAAAAATCCATCCTTTCATGCTTTCGCCTTAGCGAAAGTTAATCTCCACATTTACCTAAAACATATCTTATATACAGGCATTTACCACAAAACACGGTTTTATATGCAAAATAGCCTATATACCCCGAATATATCAATGGTATTATTTTACACCAAATTTTCAAAAATTGCAAGTAGAAATTATTGCTGTTTTTTATGAAAAAGATTTATTTTTTACTTATAATATTAACTAAAGTTTGATTTTTTAAAATACGTGTGTTATTATTTTTAAGTAGATTTTATTTGGAGACAGATTATGGCTGAAACAGTTTTTGTAGCCCTCAGCGGAGGTGTTGATTCCGCCGCTGCGGCAATACTTTTAAAAGAACGCGGATACAATGTCCGCGGTGTAACCTTACGTCTTAAACCCCGTGACCTTGCGAACAAAGATATCGAAGATGCACAGGCAGTTGCCAATACGCTTGGTATCCCTCTTGACGTTCTGGATATGCGAGAAGAATTTAAAAAAATCACAGACTATTTTTGTCAGGAATATATTGAAGGTCGCACACCAAATCCCTGCGTTATGTGCAACCCCAATGTAAAATTAGGAAAACTCCTTGATTATACTCTTTCTCAGGGTGGTAACCTCTTGGCAACCGGTCATTATGCAAACATTGTAAAAGACGATGAAGGCATTTACCATATAAGAAGAAACCCATCCAGCAAAGACCAAAGTTATTTTTTGTGTGGTCTTAACCAACAAATTCTTTCTCACGTAATTTTCCCTATCGCTGATTTATCGAAGCCTGAAATCCGCGAACTGGCACAAAGCCATAACATTCCCGTAGCAGAGAAAAAAGATAGTCAGGAAGTATGCTTCATTCCTGATAACGATTACATTTCCTTTATTGAACGGGAATTTGACCCTGAAGCAAAACCCGGAGATTTCCTTTCTTCAAAAGGTGAAAAATTAGGTACTCATTCAGGTATTTACAAATACACTATCGGTCAAAGAAAAGGCCTTGGTGCTTTTGGAAAGCCTATGTATGTGCTTTCTATAGATGCCGAAAACAATGCCGTAACAATCGGTGATAATGACGAGCTATTTAAAGAAAAAATTCATGTTCGTGATATTAACTTTACATCCGGCAAGGCACCCGGCGACACATTCGAATGTGAAGTAAAAATACGTTGCGCGGCAAAACCTGCAAAAGCAACACTCTCTTTAACGGATAATAACAAAGGGGAAATAGTTTTTGAAACAACCCAAAGAGCCGCAGCACCAGGTCAGACGGCAGCAATTTATATTGACGATATTTTAATCGGCGGAGGTACAATATGCAATCCTTAAAAATGCTTTATAAAATCGGTAAAGGACCCTCAAGTTCACACACAATGGGTCCCCAATATGCCGCAGAATACATTAACACAAACTATCCTGATGCTGCCTTTGTAAAGGTTATACTTTACGGCTCTCTTGCTCTTACCGGTGAGGGTCATGGTACTGATAAGGTTTTAAAAGAAACTATATCAGCCCCCAACGAAATTGTGCTTAATACAGAAGAAAATAATCTCCCCCACCCTAATACTCTTGATTTTATTGTTTATGATAACGATAAGAATGAAGTTGCAAACGTACGTGCTATGAGTATAGGCGGCGGTGAAATCCGTATTGAGGGCGTACCTGCAGTTACCGCTCCTGAAATTTATCCCCAGAAAAATTTTGACGAAATAAAAGAATACTGCCTTATGCACCACCTTCGTTTAAGCGATTATGTTGCAAATTACGAAGGGGAAGCAATTTTCATGTTCCTTAAATCAGTATGGGAACAAATGAAAATGACCGTAAGAGAAGGTCTTTCCGTTGAAGGTATTCTTCCCGGTGGACTTGAGGTTGAAAGAAAGGCAAAATACCTTTATGCTCAACGCCACATGGATGAAACTCCCGAAACACGAGAAAATCGCCTCGTTTGTGCATATGCTTATGCAGCAAGTGAACAAAATGCAGGTGGCGGAATGATTACAACCGCACCTACCTGTGGTGCTTCAGGCGTTCTTCCTGCAGTTCTTTTCTATATGCAAGAGAAAAAAGGCTTTACAGACTTTGAAATTGCAAAAGCACTTGCAGCTGCGGGTATTGTGGGCAACGTTGTTAAACAAAATGCTTCTATCAGCGGTGCAGAAGCCGGTTGTCAGGCAGAAATAGGCACAGCTTGTTCTATGGCGGCGGCAGCCCTTGCAGAGCTTCACTTTATGGACCTTGACCAGATTGAATACGCTGCAGAAAATGCTATGGAGCATTATTTAGGTCTTACCTGTGATCCTGTTTGCGGACTTGTGCAAATTCCGTGCATTGAAAGAAATGCAGTTGCGGCAATGAGAGCAATCAATGCTCTTTCCCTTGCAAACTTCCTCACATCAACAAGAAAAGTTAAGTTCGATACAGTTGTTGAAACAATGTATCAGACAGGTAAGGACTTAAAGCACCATTACCGCGAAACAAGCGAAGGTGGTCTTGCAGTAAATTATCAGGCTTTAGATTAAAGGAGTTGAAAAAATGTCAAAGAAAAAAACCGTTTCAACAGAAAACATAAAGCAAGAGCATCCCAATAAAATCGGTATCCGCGAGGGTATCGGCTATATGCTCGGTGACGGCGGAAACCTTTTTCTGCTTACATACATTTCTTCTTATTTAAAAGTTTTTTACACTGATGTTTTAAAGCTTCCTACCGCAAAGGTTGCAAATCTTTTTCTTTTCACCCGTCTTTGGGATGCCATAAATGACCCTATGTGGGGTGCAATTGTTGCTAAAAAACGTCCTAATAAAGACGGCAAATACCGTCCCTACCTTAAGTGGTTGGCAATCCCCCTTGCATTATCACAGATTTTGTGTTTCATTGATGTTTCTTCTTACACAAAAAATCCTCTTTTGCTCCTTGTTTTCGCATACATTACATATATCGCTTTCGGTATGCTCTATACCGGTATGAATGTGCCTTTCGGTTCTCTCGCATCAGTTATTACCGACGACCCTGATGGCAGAACTCTCCTCTCCACTTTCCGCACCATCGGTAGCGGTGTGGGCGGTGCAGCACCTGCTCTTTTAGCACCATTCCTCATTTACACAACTGTTACCGCCGCAGACGGCTCAACTTATAATGTTGCAGATGGTCCAGGTATGTTCAAATTCGCTCTTGTAATGGGCATTCTTTCAATCATTTTCTACTATGCTTGCTTCGGTATGACAAAGGAGCGCGTTCCCTCGGAAGCAGAACCCAAAGTAAATATGAAAGAAATTTACGGCGGAATGATAAAGAGCAAACCCTTCGTAGTTCTCGCCATAACAGGCATTCTTATAAGCGGTCAGCTTCAGTTCAACTCCCTTAACCAATACCTTTACAAAAACTATTTCTGTGACACTTCTCTTTCCGTTATCGGAACAATCGCACAGTATGCTCCCCTTGTTCTTATGCTTCCTTTCTCAGGAAAAATCGTTAAGAAATACGGCAAGAAAGAGATTTGCGGTGTCACATCCTTTGTTGCAGCTGCGGCGGCAGTTGCCACATTCTTTATTAAACCCGCACCCGACCAGGCTTGGCTTTTCCTTGTAATGCAGTTTGTCATCGGCTTTGGTTACTCCTTTGTTTCCATCACAAACTGGGCAATTGTTGCAGATGTTATAGACTATCAGCTTTATAAAACCGGCATCAAAAACGAAAGTGCTGTTTACGCAGTTTACACCTTCTGCAGAAAGCTTGGTCAGACTGCCGCAGACTACGGCGGACTTGTGCTTTTAGGCAAAGTAGGTTACGAGGCAGAAACCATGGCAAACGCAGGCTATGTTGATGGCATCAGCGAAGGTATATTAACTGTATGTACTCTCATTCCTGCAATTACATATACTTTAGTATTTGTTCTTTACAAATTCTTCTATCCGCTCACAAAAGAAAAGCTTGAGCCGGTATATGAATATGTAAGGCAGAACAACGAAAATTTAGGTGCATAAAACACAACGACCCCTTTTGCAAAACTGCATCAGGGGTCATTTTTTATAACTCAAGATTATCCTTATCCATAAGCCAGATTAAATTTCTTGTTCCGGCGGTAGCATCCTTCTGAGGTTTTTCCTGTTGTTTTTTAGAATTTTCCGCATTTACAATTTTAACCCCATTGATTTTTGCAATACGCCGTTGTTTTTTCTGCCTTTCTTTTTCCATAAATACACCTCCTTCAATATTTTTCACTCAACAACAAAGTGTATTCTTTACGGAGCAACCCACCACCATTTCGCCACAACATTATTTTTAATAAATAACTCACCCGAAATATTATTTGAATTTCTTAATCTTTTATACTTGTTTTAACAAAACATCTCTGTTATACTGTATTATGTATATTTATGTAACAAAACAAATTATTTTTCGGAAGTGAAATATGAAAATCAGACGTATTTTATCTGTTATTCTGGCAATTTGTTGCCTTTTTTCTACTACTACATTTTCAGGTTGTTCGCTTACTGACAAAGGCACAGCAATGACAATTAACGGTGTAGAAATAAGTGATGATGTTTTTACTTATTTTTTAGACCTTGCCACAGTAGATTTAGGGGCAGATGTTCCCCTTAAATCCTTAAAGGAAAAAGCAACAGTTTATGCTGAAACTTATTTCAAAACAAATTCTCTTGCTAATTCGCAAGGCATCACTCTCACCACTGCTCAAAAAGCCGCAGTTTCTGAAAGAGTTAATGCTTATTGGGGAATTTATGGCGAATACTACACCAAAATCGGTGTAACAAAAGAAACTCTTACAAAAATTTTTACTGCCGACAGTTTCCGTGAAGCTTTGCTTGTTCACTACTATGGTACAGGGGGCGAGGAAGAAATTCCGCTTTCCAGACTTTATGCTCAGTTCAAAACAAACTACATTGTTTTTCAGGCGATTACAGGCTATTTCACCCAGTCCGATATCAATGGTCAGACGGTAAAAATCAATGAAACCGAACGCGAAGCACTTGTTCTCATATTCCAGAATATGGCTGCTATGGTAAATGCAGGTGAACAGAATATGGAACAGGCTGCAGATTTCCTTGCAGAATCAGGGTATCAAGGTTCTGTTCAGACAGTTGTTCTTCACAAGGATGATACAAGCTATCCCGCAGGTTTTTTTGAGAAAGTAAAAAATACTGAATCCCGACTTGCTACTGTTATAGGTACAGAAGAATACATTTTCCTCGTTTTACGTGGTGACGCAGATACAAACAGCTCCTACTTCAATGAAAAACGAACAGAAATGATTGAAATAATTGTAGGAAATGAGATTGATACAAAAATCGAAAAATCCTTAACTGTTGAAACTAAAATTGATAACGCACTTGCTGATGGTTATCATTCACTTATAGTAAAAGAAAAAGGTGACAAAAAATGAATCCTGTTATAGAAAACATAATGTCCCGACAAACTATCCGAGAATATACAGACAAAAATGTTCCAGATGAGCTTTTGCAGATTGTTCTTGATGCGGCAATCCGTGCCCCGAGCGGAAGGAACTCTCAACCTTGCCATTTGCGAGTTCTGACAAACAAGGACAGACTCGTAGAAATGAACAAGGATTTTAAGGATATTGTCGGTTGGGATACGCCCGCTTATACAGGCTGGGATAAACGCCCTGTTTACCACAATGCCCCCGTTTTCATTTTCATCGTTGCACCCACAAAAGACGGAATGTCAGGTGGACTTATGGCAGAAAATATTGCTCTTGCAGCTCATTCTTTAGGCCTCGGGTCTTGTATGATAGCTTCTCTTGGTGCTCTCTTTGATGATAAAAATGGTGCAAAAAAGTGGAAAGAAATTATTGACATTCCTCAGGATTGGGAATTCGTTTTAGGTATGTCTTTGGGTTATCCCAACGAAAACCCCCCTTTCAAGGAAAGAGAAGACGGACACATTAAGTTTATAAAGTAAGGAATACTCTATGAAATATTTTGCAGGAAATTATGATGTTGCAGTTATCGGTGCAGGACACGCGGGTATTGAAGCGGCTCTTGCATCTGCAAGACTTGGTGCAAAAACTGTTATTTTCACAGTCAACCTTGACTGGATTGGCAATATGGCTTGTAACCCATCAATCGGCGGAACATCAAAAGGGCATCTTGTTCGTGAAATTGATGCTCTGGGCGGTGAAATGGGCAAAGCCGCAGATAAAACTTTAATTCAGAGCCGTATTCTCAATTTAGGAAAAGGTCCCGCGGTACATTCTTTAAGAGCACAGATTGACCGCCGTGATTATACGGACTATATGAAGCGTTGCCTTGAAAATCAAGAAAATCTTGATTTAAAACAAGCTGAAATTATATCCCTTTCAAAAAATGAAGA
>JAZNHK010000096.1:0-9378 GCA_045576915.1 Acutalibacteraceae bacterium | reverse complement strand
TAGGTAAGCTTGCAACTGAGGAGCAGAGTGCATACGAAATCCTTGAAAGCTACAAGGGTATCGACCTTGAGCATAAAGAATATGAGCCTCTCTTTGACTATGTTAAACCTATCTGCGATAAGCAGAATAAAAAAGGCTTCTTCATCACTGCTGATAACTATGTAACAATGACAGATGGTACAGGTATTGTTCATATTGCTCCCGCATTCGGTGAAGATGACGCAAAGGTTGGCAGAAGATACGACCTTCCCTTTGTTCAGCTTGTTGACGGCAAGGGTGAAATGGCGGAGCCCACACCTTACGCAGGTACATTCGTTAAGGATGCAGATAAGTTCGTACTTATTGACCTTGAAAAAGCTGGTCTTCTTTTTGATGCACCTAAATTTGAACACGAATATCCTCATTGCTGGAGATGTAACACACCTCTCATTTACTATGCAAGAGAGTCATGGTTTATCAAAATGACAGAGGTTAAGGATGACCTTATCAGAAATAACAATACAATTAACTGGATTCCTGAAAGCATTGGTAAAGGTCGTTTCGGTGACTGGCTCCAGAATGTTCAGGACTGGGGTATTTCCCGTAACAGATATTGGGGTACACCTCTTAATATCTGGGAATGTGAATGTGGTTGCCGTCATTCCATCGGTTCAATTGAAGAGCTTAAATCAATGAGCGATAACTGTCCTGATGATGTTGAGCTTCACAGGCCCTTCATTGATGCAGTTACTATCAAATGTCCTGATTGCGGCAAGCAAATGAAACGTGTTCCCGAGGTTATTGACTGCTGGTTTGACTCAGGTGCAATGCCCTTTGCTCAGCATCACTATCCATTTGAGAATAAAGAGCTTTTCGAAGCACAGTTCCCTGCAGACTTCATTTCTGAGGCTGTTGACCAGACTCGTGGCTGGTTCTATTCTCTTCTTGCAATTTCTACACTCATTTTCAACAAAGCACCTTATAAGAACGTTATTGTTCTTGGTCACGTTCAGGATGAAAATGGTCAGAAAATGAGTAAATCCAAGGGTAACGCAGTTGATCCCTTTGATGCACTCGAAAGCTATGGTGCAGACGCTATCCGTTGGTATTTCTATACAAACTCTGCTCCCTGGCTTCCAAACCGTTTCCATGGTAAAGCAGTTGTTGAAGGTCAGCGTAAATTTATGAGCACACTCTGGAATACTTATTCTTTCTATGTGCTTTATGCTAATATTGATAAATTTGATCCCACAAAATATAATATTGAGGATTGCAAGCTTTCCGTAATGGATAGATGGCTTCTTTCAAAGTTGAATTCAATGGTTAAGGCAGTTGATACTAACCTTGCTAACTACCGTATTCCCGAGGCTGCAAAGGCTCTTCAGGAATTTACTGATGAAATGAGTAACTGGTATGTTCGTCGTGGCAGAGAACGTTACTGGGTACAGGGTATTACAGAGGATAAAACCGCTGCTTATATGACTCTTTACACAGCTCTTGTTACCACTGCAAAAACTGCTGCTCCTATGATTCCCTTCATGGCAGAATCAATTTACAGAAACCTTGTTTGCAATGTCGATTCATCCGCTCCCGAAAGTGTACATCTTTGCGAATTCCCTGAAGTTCAGGAAAATCTTATTGATGCAGAGCTTGAAAAGAATATGGATGAGGTTGTTAGTATTGTTGTTCTCGGCAGAGCTGCAAGAAATGGTTCAAACATCAAGAACCGTCAGCCTCTTAATACAATGTATGTTCAGAGCGATAAAAAGGTAGAGGGTTACTTTACAGATATTATCCGCGAGGAGCTTAACGTTAAGAATGTTGATTTCGTTGAAGATGCATCCGGTTTCGTTTCATATATTTTCAAACCACAGCTTAAAACACTTGGTCCGAAATATGGTAAACAGTTGGGCGAAATCAGAGCAGCAATGGCAGAACTTGATTCTTCTGCAAAAGCAACTCTTGACGCAGAGGGCAAGCTTGTTCTTAATCTTGCAAGTGGCGATGTTGAGCTTGCTCCTGATGACATTCTTCTTGAAACAAAGCAGAAAGAGGGCGTTTTCACAGTTTCCGACAGAGGAGTTACTGTTGCTCTCGATACAGAGCTTACTGCAGAGCTTATTGAAGAAGGCTTCGTAAAAGAGCTTATCAGCAAGATTCAGACAATGAGAAAAGATTCTGACTTTAATGTTATGGACAGAATCAACGTTACTCTCACAGGTAACGCTAAGCTTTTTGAAATTGCTAAAAATAACGAAGCAACAATTTCCACTGTTGTTCTTTCCGATTCTATCAGTGACGGCGACGGCACAAACGGAAAAGAATGGGATATCAATGGTGAGAAGGTAACTATTACCGTTGCTCGTGTGTAATTAAATTATTAAAGGCATCGCTTCGGCGGTGCCTTTTTAAATTCGGGATTCGGAATGCGGAATTATTTTTTGCATATTTCTCCCATTTTTTATCAAAATAAAGACATTGAATTTTGTTTTTAGGGAGATGGAAATATGTGCGGAATTATTGGTAAGGTTGGTGACGGGAATGTTTTTCCCGAACTTATAAAAGGTCTTCAGAATCTTGAATACCGTGGTTATGATTCTGCAGGTGTAGCAGGATTTTTTGAGAATAAGATTTTTCGTTACAGAACAGAGGGCAGAATTTTAAATCTGAAAAATGAAATTGAAAAAGAGAATCCACAAAGTGAAATCGGTATCGGGCATACACGTTGGGCAACTCACGGCAATCCCACAAGGGAAAATGCTCATCCGCATCTGAGTACTGACGGGAAATTTGCTCTTGTTCATAATGGTATTATTGAAAATTCAGAGGAAATTAAAAGTACTCTTTTGCCAAAAAACATGAAACTTTCTTCTCAGACGGATACGGAAGTTGCAGTTCAGCTTATGGGAAGATTTTACAAGGGGGATGTTATATCTGCCATAAGTGAAGCCTGTAGAGAATTAACGGGAAGTTTTGCTTTTGGTATCCTTTGTGAGGATACGCCACAAACACTTTATGCAGTTGGTAAGAATAGTCCTCTTGTGGCAGTTAAGAGTGAAAGTGGCTGTTATCTTGCATCGGATTTGTGTGCAATTTCAGAAGAACCACAAGAGATATACAGACTTTTAGACGGCGAAATTTGTGCCATGACTCAGAATCAAATTAAATTTTATAATCCGTCAGGTGAATTGATTGAAAAATACCCTGAAAAGGCAGAGTTTGACACAAGTCAATTTGAAAAAGGAGAATACGAGCATTTTATGCTCAAAGAAATTTTTGAACAACCAAAAGCGGTTAAAAATACAATAGAATCTTTTGTGAAATCAGGGAATATCGCTTTCCCCGATATGACTATTTATGATGACTATATCAGGAATAAACTGCAGAGAATTGAAATTATTGCCTGTGGCTCTGCTTATCATGCAGGATTGTGTGCGAAAGCTGTTATTGAAAAGCTTTCAGGTATTCCTTGTTCTGTTGAAATTGCATCAGAATACAGGTACTCAAAATGCTTTGCAAATGAAAACACTATGGCAATTTTTATTAGTCAGAGCGGTGAAACCGCAGATACATTGGCTGCACTACGTCTTGCGAAAAAATATGGTGCCAAAACTCTTTCAATAGTAAATGTTAAGGGTAGCGTGATTGCACAGGAAAGCGGAAATGTAATTTTTACAAAAGCTGGCAGAGAGGTTGCAGTTGCTACAACAAAAGCATATAGTGCACAGCTTGTTTCCCTTTATGTGTTAGGTATTTATATGGGTAAAATCAGGGGAATTGTAACAGAAGAAAAGCAACAAAAGCTTATACAAGCACTTTTGGATTTGCCACCCAAAATTGAAAAAACATTAAACTGGACTGCCGATAAAATGAAAGAGCTTTCTGCAAAAATTTATAAGAAAAATGATATTTTCTTTATAGGTCGCCTTTCAGATTATGCTACCGCTGCAGAAGGGTCACTTAAAATGAAAGAAATCAGCTATATTAACTCTCAAAGCTACCCGGCGGGTGAATTGAAGCACGGAACAATTTCCTTGATTGAAGATGGTACACCCGTTGTTGCAGTTGCAGGGAACAGTAAGATTTTTTCAAAAACTGTCAGTAACATTTCTGAGGTTCAGGCGAGAGGAGCAAAGGTTATTTTAATAACGGATGAAAGTGAAAAAGATTGTGCTTTTTCTGTAGAAAATGTTATTACAGTTCCTGAAACAGCAAAAGAATTTCAAGGTTCACTTCTAGTTTTGCCCTTGCAGCTTTTAAGCTATTACACCGCAAAGCTCCGAGGTTGCGATATTGATAAACCTAAAAATCTTGCTAAAAGTGTAACCGTTGAATAAGAGTTTAGTCACATAATACAAATTAACAGCAATTCCTTTGGTGGAGTTGCTGTTTTTGATTTTGGGGTTTGTTTTTGCCTTGGTTTATTAGTATAATTAAGCTGAATATGACATATAAAGGAGAACTTTTTATGCTTGAAATGAAAAACCAAAAATTCTATATGAATGGTGAGGAATTCCACATTTATTCAGGTGCTATGCACTATTTCAGAATTCCTGAAGAATATTGGCTTGACCGCCTTATGAAGCTTAAAGCGGCAGGACTTAATACTGTCGAAACCTACGTGCCTTGGAACTGGCACGAGCCAAAGAAGAATCAGTTTAATTTTGATGGTATGCTCAATATTGAAAAGTTTGTTAAAACTGCTCAGGATTTAGGTCTTTATGTTATTGTTCGTCCCGGTCCATATATTTGTGCTGAATGGGATTTTGGCGGACTTCCTGCCTGGCTTCTTAAAGATAAAAATATAAGACTTCGTTGTTGGAATAAAGCTTATATAAAAGCTGTTGAGGATTTTTATAAAGTGCTTATCCCCAAGCTTGTGCCTTTCCAGATTACCAAGGGCGGTTCTCTTATTGCAATGCAGATTGAGAATGAATATGGTTCATTCGGCAGAGATAAAAAATATCTTTACTGGCTTCGTGATTTGGTTAAAGAATTGGGCATTGATGTTCAGCTCTTTACATCTGATGGCGAGGATAAATATTTCTTCTCGGGCGGTGGTATTCCTGAAGATTGGATGGTTGCAAACTTTGGCGGTTACCACGAAAATCGCTTTAACGATTTAAAACTTCTTCAACCCGACAAGCCTCTTATGTGCGGTGAGCATTGGTGCGGTTGGTTTGACAGATGGGGTGCAAAGCACCACTCCGACAACCCCGAAGAAACTCTCGGCAGAAGCCTTGACGGCTTCTTTAAAGAAGATGCTAACTTTAATCTTTATATGTTCCATGGTGGCACAAACTTTGGTTTTTCATCGGGTGCTAACTACTACGATTGCTATTGCCCCACAACTACAAGCTATGACTATGGTGCACCCTTAACCGAAAACGGTGCGTATACAGAAAAGTATTTTATCCTTCGTGACAGAATGAAAAAGCAGTTGGGTAAAGAACTTCCCGAGCTTCCTGAAGATTCAAAAACCAAAAATTACGGCAAGGTTCAGTTGACAGAATTTGCAGATTTAAAAGGTGTATACAAGAAGTTTGCAGTACATAAAAAATCCTGTTCACCCGAATATATGGAATATTACGGACAGAACAGCGGTCTGATTCTTTACAGTACAACACTTAAAGGATTTTATGATGACACGGAGTTGAACGCTTTTGGTGTTCACGATATTGCATATATATACATCAATGGTGAATTAAAACACGTTTACGACAGAACAAAGCTTAAGGGCAAAGAACTTTATGAAGAAAGTTTTTCTGTTCCTGTTAAGGGCTTTAATGGTGAAATTAAGGTTGATATTCTTGTTCAGGCCCTCGGCAGAATTAACTATGCAAGAAGAATTTACGACAGAAAAGGTCTTGACGAGGTATACCTTGGAGGGCAGGCAATTGTTGACTGGGATGTTTACTGTATGGAGCTTGATAAAGCCCCTGAAATTAAGTACAAAAAATCCCACAAGGATTTCCCTTGCTTTATGAAGGGTACATTCAAGGTGGAAGAAAAGGTTGATACGTTTGTTGATATGCGTGGCTTCTCTAATGCCGTTGTTTATGTTAACGGCTTTAACCTTGGCAGATTCTTAAAGCGTGGTCCGCAGTATACACTTTATCTTCCTGCACCCATTCTCAAGGATGAAAACGAAATTGTTGTTCTTGAGCTTGAAGGATGCAAGAAAAATGAAGTTAAGCTTATTGATAAAGCTATATTAAAATAAATGCAAGAGGTTTTATTATGAAAAAAGTTGTTGCTTTAATTCTTGTTTGTTTAATGCTTGTTGCAAGCATTATTCCTGCAAGTGCTGCAGAAAAGTCAAAAAAGCTTCAGTTTGACAAAGACGGCAAATTTAAAGTTCTTCATCTTTGCGACTGTCAGGATGGTTTTCCTGCACAAGAAAAAATGTTTACATACATAAACTATATGCTTGAAACCTATAAGCCTGACCTTGTTGTTCTCGGTGGCGATAACTCGGTTGGTCCCCAGGAAACAAAGGCACAGGCAATTGAAGAGCTTGTTGCACCTTTTGTTGAACACGAAACATATTTCACACTTGTTTTTGGTAACCACGACCATCAGCAGGGCGTTGAAAAAGAAGAGCTTTTGGAAATGTATCAGAAATACGGCGGAAAATACTGCCTCGCTTATGATGCAGATCCCGATTTAACAGGTGTTGCGAATCACAATCTTCCTATTTATTCTTCTAAGGGCGATAAACTTAAATTCAACCTTTGGCTTATTGACTCTTTGAATTATGTTACTGATGAAAACGGCGAAGAAATTGGTTATGATAGTGTTCGCGAAGACCAGATTGAATGGTACAAGGAGACATATAAAAAGCTGGAAAAGGAAGCAGGAGAAAAGGTTTATTCTTTGTGCTTTCAGCATATTATTCCCGGCGAGGTTTACGATGTTATGTTTCCCGAGGTAAAGAAGCCTCTTTCACCTCTTACCGAAACCTATAACAATGGCAAACATTATCCCATTATATTCCCGGATACAAGTGCTTTTACAGGTCATCTTTTCGAAAATCCATCACCGGGTATTTATAACTATGGTCAGGTTGACGCTATGCTTGAAACAGGGGATGTGCTTTCAATTTTTGTTGGTCACGACCATATCTGTACTTATGAAACTGAATATAAAGGTATCAAGTTTATCAACACTCCCGGTGTTACATTCAATTCTTATGGTAATGAATTTACCCGTGGAAGCAGACTTATCACTATTAAAGAAGATGCACCCGATACGTTTGAATCTGAAGTTATAACAGTAAACGAAGCAGCGTATGAGAATGAGAATTTTCGCGAAGCTATGGATATCAGCAAATTTAAAGCGGGCTTCTGGATTCTTTTAGGTGATATTCTTCTTGGACTTTCAAAAGCTTCAGGTTATATTGCAAAGATAATTTATTGATAAAAAATACCGGTATTCACTTTGGGTGAATACCGGTATTTTTTATGGTTCATAAGGGAATACAGGCATCAATTCGAGCTTGAATTGATTTATTCTGTGCATTCTGTCAATTTTATTTTTGATTTCTTCATCCTCGCATATTCCTTCGCGGATGTACCTGTCAAGAGTTTCATAGGTGAAGCCTAAATTATCTTCGTCCGTTTTACCGCAAAGTCCGTCAATGGGTACCTTTTCAACAAACATTTTGGGGAGCTTCAATGCTCTGCCGATTGCTTTTACTTCCTGGACAGTAAGCTTTGAAAGGGGAGAAAAGTCGCCCACGCTGTCGCCATATCTTGTTGAATAGCCAACCCAATCCTCTGAAAGGTTGCAGGTGTTTGCAACTCTGCCGTTAACACTTTGAGAAACTGCGTAAACTGTTGCCATTCTCAGGCGGGGCGGGAGATTTGTTGTTGCTTGAGTGTTGATTTCAACACCACTTTTCTGAAGCTCGTTCATAAGACCGTTATAGGCGTCATTTATGTTAACTGTGTAGCTTTGAATACCTAAATGCTCAACAAGTGCTTTCGAAACATCAATGTCAAACTGTTCACCCTTGGGCATCAGAACGCCAACAACGTTTTCCTTGCCAAGAGCTTCTACAAGAAGTGCTGCAACAACAGAGCTATCCTTTCCGCCGGAAATACCAAGAACGCCCTTACAGCCTTTGCCGTTGACTTCAAACCAGTCTTGAATCCATTTAACAATATCGTTTTTTACTTTTATTGCATCAAATGACAAAAAAATCATTCCTTTTCTGAAAAGTTTATATTATTTTAGTATTATTTCAATGTTTTTTCAACATTTTTTATACAAATAACTTGAAAGAAATTTGGTTTATTTATATAATAAATCTATATATGCATTTTTGGAGGCATTTGAATGACAGTTAGCAGTGCAATTAAATCCCTTGTGAAATTCGGTATCAGAGAGGGAGTTTTAGATAGTCTTGATGAAGTATGGGCAATAAACAGAGTTCTTGAAATTCTGCAGAGGGATTCTATTGAAGAGGATGCACCTGCTTTTGAAGATGTAACTCTTGAAGAACTTTTAAAGGTTTTGCTTGATTACGCTTGTGAAAAAGGACTTT
The DNA here is from genome assembly GCA_045576915.1 of Acutalibacteraceae bacterium. GTDB lineage: Bacteria > Bacillota > Clostridia > Oscillospirales > Acutalibacteraceae > DTU089. The sequence goes on along the minus strand of JAZNHK010000096.1, from coordinate 851 downwards.
GCGAGGATTCTGTTGTTTACAGAGATTTGCTCGACACAAAAATTATGGGAGCTATTTGTCCCAGACCATCCGAGATTGTAAAAAGATTTAACAGATTTTATGAAGAATCTCCCCAAAAGGCAACAGAGTTTTATTATCACATTTCAAGAAAAAGTGACTATATAAGAGAATACAGAATAAAAAACGATGTTAAGTGGGTTACACCTACAGAATATGGCGATATCGATATAACAATCAATCTTTCAAAGCCTGAAAAAGACCCCAAAGCAATTGCAGCGGCTCTCAAAATGAAACAGAGTTTATATCCAATGTGTATGCTTTGCCTTGAAAATGAAGGTTATGCAGGTAGAGTCAATCACCCTGCAAGGCAAAATCACCGCATTATTCCTATAGAACTGGAAAATGAGGGGTGGTGTTTGCAGTATTCACCTTATGTTTACTACAATGAGCATTGCATTGTTTTCAGTGCAGACCATACACCAATGAAAATAAGCGAAAAAGGCTTCCGCAGACTTTTTGCTTTTGTTAAAAAATTCCCTCACTATTTCATTGGTTCAAATGCAGATTTACCTATTGTTGGTGGCTCAGTTCTTACTCACGACCATTTTCAGGGTGGTAACTATGAGTTTGCTATGGCAAAGGCTCCTATTGAAACAGAGGTAACCTTCAAGGGCTATGAAGATATCAAAGCAGGTATTGTTAAATGGCCTATGTCCGTGCTTCGTCTTATTGGTGATGATACAGATAAGATTTGTGAGTTAAGTGGAAAAATTCTTGCAAAATGGAGAGGCTATACTGACGAAGATGCTTTCGTTTTCGCAGAAACTGATGGCACACCTCACAACACAATA
>JAZNHK010000095.1:0-2230 GCA_045576915.1 Acutalibacteraceae bacterium | reverse complement strand
ATTTTTTGGAGCTGGAAACGTGACTCGAACACGCGACCTGCTCATTACGAATGAGCTGCTCTACCAACTGAGCTATTCCAGCTAATCTTTATTTAAAAATGTAATTAGTATTATATATAAAACACTCTTGTATTACAAGTGTTTTTATTTATTTTAACAAATTTCGTTTCAATAAAAAATAATGGTGTTTTACTATTGACTTTAGCACTTTAGTGTGCTACCATATGAACACGTTTTTTAAGCTGAAAATTATGAAAGGAATAACTTTTTCTTAAAGGAAAAGTTGTAGGTCTTAATTATGACACCTTTAAAAAATAGTGAAGTTACTGAGCTTTACAAAGCAATTTTAAGCCTTGATAATGAAGATGAATGTGCTTTGTTTTTTGAGGATTTGTGCACCATCAATGAAATTGTTTCACTTTCACAGCGTTTAAGTGTTGCCAAAAAGCTTGACGAGGGCAAAACCTTTTCAACTATTACTACAGAAACAGGTGCAAGCTCTGCAACAATAGGCAGAGTAAACCGTTGTCTTTCCTATGGTAATGGTGGTTATAAAACTATAATAGAAAAGCTTAAAGGGGGAGAGGGCAAATGAGTTTCGATTTTTCTGTTCTTAATCCCATCGAAAAGATTATTTTCGAGCTTCGCAGTCTTTATGCAAAGTTTGGCTACAAACCCTTTAAAATGAGCAAATTTGAGGAATATGATTTGTATGGCAGCAACAAGGATTTTCTTGTAAGCGGCAATTGTATTACCTTTACTGATACAGATGGTAGACTGCTAGCACTCAAACCCGATGTAACATTTTCAATTATAAAAAATCTTGATGACAGTGTAGATGGCGTTCAGAAGGTTTATTATAACGAAAATGTTTATCGTGAAAGTAAAAAGGCGGGTGGCTTCAGCGAGATAATGCAAACGGGTATAGAGTGCATGGGTGATATTACCGATGACGATGTTTGCGATGTTATTATTCTTGCGGCTCGTAGTCTTTATGCTATCAGCGAAAATTATGTACTTGATATATCCCATCTTGGACTATTGAGTGGTATTTTCAGTGCTATGGAATTAACCGAAAGCAATAAAACAGAGCTTCTTTCTGCAATTGCAGAGAAAAATGCAGGTGCTATTAAATCACTTTGCGAAGGTTTTGGTATTGGTGAGGCACTTCAGAATATGCTTCTTGAAATCGTTAATGCTTGCGGAAAGCCATCTGATGTTCTTAAAAAAATCGGTGCTGTTGCAGTTAACTCTGAAATGCAGAACGCTTTTAATGAGCTTTCAAAGGTTTGTGAAAAGCTTATAAATGCAGGTTATGAAAAGAACATTAACATTGATTGCTCTCTTGTTAATGATATGAACTATTATAACGGCATAACCTTTAAAGGCTTTGTTCACGGTGTTCCGGCAAGTGTTCTTTCAGGCGGAAGATATGATAAGCTTATGGAGCGGGTTAACAAAAAAGCAGGTGCAATCGGCTTTGCAGTTTATCTTGACGAGGTCGACAGACTTCTTGAAAATAAAGAAGAAATAGAAGAAACTGCAGACGATGGATGGCTCAATGTTGCACTTCCTAAAGGCAGACTTGGTGAAAAGGTTTATTCAATGTTTGAAAAGGCTGGTTTTGAGTGTCCGCAGATCCACGAAAAAAACAGAAGACTGATTTTCGAAAATCCAGAGAAAAAGGTTCGTTATTTCTGGGTTAAGCCCTCTGATGTTGCAATTTATGTTGAAAGAGGTGCTGCGGATATCGGTGTTGCGGGTAAAGATATTCTTCTTGAATATGCTCCGGATGTTTATGAGCTTCTTGATTTGGATATGGGCAAATGCCGTATGTGTGTTGCGGGTAAAAAAGAGTTTACCGATAATGGTACAAGTACACTCAGAGTCGCAACAAAGTTTACCAATATTGCAAAAAGCTATTATGCAGATAAATGCCGTGATATTGATATTATCAAACTTAACGGTTCAATTGAAATTGCACCTATTTTAGGTCTTTCCGATGTTATTGTTGACATTGTTGAAACAGGTGCAACTCTTCTTGAAAACGGACTTGAACCCAAAGAAACTATTGTCGGAATAAGTGCAAGGCTTATTTCAAATAAAGCGAGCTATAAATTTAAATCTGAAATTATAGATAAACTTAAAGCATCTTTAGATGTTATTGTGAGGGAAAAACAGTGATTAAAATATACAAGCGTAGCGAAATCTCAACAGAAGAAATTCTCGA
>JAZNHK010000094.1:0-11388 GCA_045576915.1 Acutalibacteraceae bacterium | reverse complement strand
CTTACTCTCACCCTCTGCTTTTCTGAGAACCTTATATTCAGTTGCTGTAGGCAAGGTTTTCCAAGTGATTTTAACACCCTTTTCTGTATTTTTAACAGAACTGAGTGAAACTGTTTTTTTGCTTAAACGGTCAATCTTGATTTTGAAGGTATGAACAGAGTCCTTGTCAATCACATTACCGTCTTCACGTGAAACGTATGTATAGCATTTACCGTAGTATGTTCCACCGGGAGTGCTTTTAAATGTCCAGGAAATTGCCAGTGGACTATTACCCTTTGAGCCAAACTCACCTGTTGTGCTTCTGATGAGAGTTGTGTAATCTTTATCAGAGTAAATCTCTATAGCATAATTAGCATTACTTTTACCCGTGCTTATTCGCATAAAATAAAGATTTGCACTATCCCCATAAAAAGAATAGCTTGTCTTTTTAGCCTCCAATTTTGAGTCTGTTGGAACAATCTGTCCATATTTGTTGTCGTAGGATGCAGTTTTATCCGCAGCAAAAGAGCTGACCGCCAACGCACCTATAACAAGTAATGTAACAGCCAGTGTTATCAATACCTTTGTTTTAGAACTTATTTTATTCATGGAATAACCTCCGATGATTTAATTTCTCATACATTATAATATATAACACTTATCTTTTCAATAACAAAATGTGAAATAAATGTAACTAATATATCGACAAAACTCATATTTTTTTTATTTTGTTAAAACCTCATTAACAGCTTTAATAATCAGTTAATATTTTTTATAAACACTCACCAAAAAATTTTTTTGATTTTTGGATACACATTTATTTTGTTTTTCGTTGCTTTTTTCGAAAGAAAATGTTATCATATAGAATACAATTGGGTTAACTATGAGGTGTATAATGGCAACAAACAAACCACAAGACCAAAACCTTCATTTGTGCAAAGCCGCATTTGACAAAATCCCCCAGGAAAAACGCGACAGAATTTTGAATGTTGCTATTGAGGAGTTTGCCAACAATGGATTTGAGAACACTTCCATTCAGCAAATTGCAAAAAAATCGGGTATCAGTGTAGGCTCTGTGTACAAATACTTTGAAAACAAAGAAACTCTGTTTTCTATGGTCGTTCATCAGGGTATGTCTTCTCTGGAGGAACTGCTTAAAAGTCTGGCAGATTCATCGGAAGATATTCTTGTAAAGGCAGAAAAAATCATCCGGGAATTGTTAAAATACTCCCGAAAAAATTCTGCTTTAATAAAGCTCTACTGTCAGCTTACAACAAGCGACAAATCAGAATTTTTAAACGGAATATCCCAACGTATCGAAGCAGTTTCTGCTTCTGTGTATACCGTTACAATTAGCAAGGCCCAGGAAACAGGTGATGTAAGAAACGATATCAATCCTGCATTCTTCGCTTTTTTGTTGGACAATATTTTTATGATGCTCCAATTTACCTCCGCTTGTGATTACTATAAAGAAAGGTTCTTTATCTACACAGGAAAGCAAGCAACCGAAAGCGACGATCTGATTGTTGAGCAAACCCTTAAATTCTTAAAAGCGGCATTTAATTTTAAATAATTTTTTCCGGAAAGGTGCATTATTATGAAAAAAGTTCTCAGTGTATTGCTTGCAGTCTGCATACTTGCTTCAGCATTTTCGTTGAACGCATTTGCATCTGCAACCTATGACGAAATCACATCCTGCTATGACTTCAATAGCGACGGTAACGTCAATCTTTCTGACGCACGTATGGTTTTACGTGTTTCTGCAGGTCTTGAAGAGCCAAAAGAAGGCTACATATATGATTTTGACGGCGACGGCTTCACAACAATAAGCGACGTTACAATTGTTCTTTCAATTGTTCTTGGTATTGATGTAGAAATCACAAACCCTGAATTTCTTCTTGCGCTTTTCAAAAGTGAGCTCAACAATGTAAAGTCGGTGCGTCCCGGCTTCACAAAGGTTGCTACAACACAATGTGAATCAATGATTGTTTCCACAAAAAATGCTCCTGATAAATCACTTAATGTTACAAATATGCCCTTTGACCAATACACAAATAAATCCTGTGACTATTTAGAAGGCTACCTTTTCCTGCTCATAGCAGACCAAAAAGCTTATCAAGAAGCAAAAGCCAATATAGCCGCTATGCGTAAACAAGCAAACGAGTTATATAATCCAAAAAGTGTTACAACAACAGTTGCAAAACGTCGCAGTCACTATGCGGCATTCCCCGTTAACAATCTTGCAAACTCCTGCTTCCTTAAAATTGAAGATATTGAAAGCATTGAGTGCTATGAAGAAGATGGCTACATTGTAAGAAAGGTTAAAATTAAAGAGGAAACCTTTATCGGTGACGAATATCCCACAGGCTACGAAAATGCAGCTTCTAGACGAGAATTGGTTGCTCACGGCAGAGTTTTCAATATACCTGAGCTCAGTGAAAAAGAAGGTGACAAAGATACATCAATCTTAAACAGCATCAAATTCAGAAATGGTGTAATTATTTCAAAGGTTGACAAGCTTTCAGGTGTACCCGTAAGCGTTGATTATTCTTACACATACGAAGCTGATATTTCCACAATTCCGGAAATCGATAAAAACGGAAATCCCGGTCTTCAGATGGATTCCGTTACAGTTGCACATATATCAGAAAACTTTGTTATAAACCCTGTACCCGCTAACTAAGGAGAAATATCTATGGAAAATGCAAAAGTAACTGTGGAAAATGTAAAAGTAACTATGGAAAACGGCGAAAGCTTTGTTATTGAGCTTTGCCCCGACCAAGCACCTATTACCTGCGAAAACTTTCTAAAGCTTGTTAAAAGCGGTTTTTATAATGGTATCTCATTCCACCGCGTAATTGACGGCTTTATGGCTCAGGGCGGTGACCCTGACGGCACAGGCAGTGGCGGAAGTGCAGAAAAAATCAAAGGTGAATTTAAAATAAATGGTGTTAACAACACTCTTTCCCATACACGCGGTGTTATTTCAATGGCTCGTACTCCCGACCCCAACTCCGCAAGTAGCCAATTCTTTATCTGCTACGGCGACTGCACCTTCCTCGATGGTCAGTATGCCGCATTCGGCAAGGTTATTGAAGGTATGGAAACAGTTGATAACTTCCTTAAAATTGACCGCGGAATGAGTTTTACCGGCGAACGTTCCGTACCCGTTGAACCCATTGTTATGAAAACTGTGGAAATTTTATAAATAGAAAAAAGGAGAAAAAGGAATGAACTCAAAAATTAACGGATTGCTTCATAAACTTTACGGTACTACACCAAATGACGGCAATCTCCAACCCAAAGAAGCTCTTGCTTATGGTATTGCAGGCTTCGGTCAGAACTTTATATGTACCATAATCGGTTCATATCTGACAATCTTCCTTACAGATGCACTTCTTTTCGGTGCAGAAGGTGTTACAATCGGTAAAATTGCAGGTTCAATGGCTGTTGCATACCTTATGCTCGGAACCCGTATCTTTGACGCTTTCAACGACCCTATTATGGGAAGTATCGTTGACAAAACCCGTACAAAATGGGGTAAATGTCGTCCCTACCTTAAATGGATGGCTTTCCCGATTGCCATTATGACAATTGCCTGCTTCTTACCTATTTTCCAGGCAAAAGCACATTGGTCCTTTGTTGTTGTAGCAATTATCTACGTTTTGTGGTCAGTTGCTTACACAGTTGCAGATGTTCCTTATTGGGGACTTTCCACCTGTATGACAAACGACACTGTTGTCCGTGGTAACCTTCTCACTGTTACTCGTCTTCTTTGCACATTGGGTGCAGGTATTGTTACTGTTTTCCTTCCCATCATTACAGGCTCAATTACAGCTAAATATAAATATCCCGACACAGCTGAGGGTATTAAACAGATTATGGCTGATAAGGGTGTAGATGCAGAAGCAGCCAAAGCATTTGTTGGTACTGTTATTGCAGGTCAGGAAATTGCAAACGCTGACACTCTTAAATGGACATATTTCATTGCCGCAGTTATTCTTGTTGTTGCTGCTGTTCCAATGTTCTTCTATGGCTTCAAACACACTAAAGAACGTTTCACAGCTGAGGATAATCCTCCAAGCTTTGGTCATAACATCAAGCTTCTCTTCAAGAACAAAGAGCTTCTTCTTATTGTTCTTTCAGGTATCCTCGGCGGTGCAAGAATGGTTTATACATACACCGGCGGTCTTTACTTTGCAAAATACGTTCTTCAGAACGAAGGTATGTATAGCCTTATAACTCTTCTTGTTGTTCCCGGTGGTCTTGTGGCTTCTATTCTCGTTCCCTGGATGAGTAAGAAATTCACAAAGAAATGGGCTTATATCGCAGTTCATCTTTTCGGTGGTATTGTAATGGCAATTATGTATTTCGTTGGTTACGATGCTCCCTGGAAGCTTGTTATTGCTGCTATTGCTCTTGTTCTTCTTGGTATTCCTCAGGGTGTTAACAACATTATCACCTACGCTATGATCGGTGACACTGTTGACTACCTTGAATGGAAAACAGGCGAACGCGGTGAAGGTATCTGCTTCGCTATGCAGACCCTTATCAACAAAATCGGTATGGCAGTTGGTGCATTTATCGGTGTTATCTCCTTCGCTGCAGCAGGTATCAACGCCGAAACAGGTTTCATCTCTGCAGAAGGTAAACAAACACTCTGGAACATGCTTGTTCTTTCAGGTGTTATCAGTATGTTTGCTTGTGCAGTACCTATGTTCTTCTATACAATTACAGAAAAACGTCAGGCAGAAATGGTTGCTGAAGTTGAAGCAAGAAAGAATAAATAATAACGTATTTGTTATGAACCCCTTGTTACAAAAATTGTAGCAAGGGGTTCACTTATTTTAATTTTAAATAATTTATTGCATATTGTGTTTTCCTTTCGGGATATACCTTCATGCCCGAATTTTCAACAACAAATAATGCTTTCGATATTTTGAAATATGGCACTACATATACAACAGAAATTAAACTTAAGCAGCTTAAAAACCACCCGAAAAATGAGCTTTCTAACAAAGCACTTTCCCTGAGAAAACCATCAGTAAATCGAATACTCTTTTTTATTGCTTCTATTGGCGTTATATAGGGATTAAGGCCAACATAGTATGACGCTGCATTAAACCGGAAAAAGGTCACTCGGCACATAAAAACACAAAGTGCCAGTAGCACCGAGCTTCCTGCTGTTAATATATAGAAAACAACCGTCGAAATATTCCCATACAAATATAGATAAAATGTAATGCCATAACAAACTACACAAGGGAATAGATAATAGAGTAACCATAAGGTTTTCCGAACTGTCAGCTGAACAAATAAAGATAATGCCCTGAAGCTTTTTTCAAAGGTAAAAAAGTGAAACAGCAGTAAAAATCTTCCACTTCCGCCAGATGCCTTGATAAAGTAAAGAAACTGCTCCCCCAACCGCAAAGCACATATAAACAAAAACAGAATAAATGTAACAAAAAACATATCAAAAACAGCAATGCCATAAACCAACACATCGTTATAATTTTCGAGATAAAAATCCAATATTCCGTTTTTGATTACAGCAACAATAACATAAAGCCACAGAGCGAATGTCCCACGCCTTAAAACAAAGCTTAAAGCAGATGCAAAAAACAGTCTTACTGTGTCATTTTTTATTATGGTTTTGCTTTTTATTTTTATATCACTATTCATTTCATCACCCAAAAATAAATCTGCACATCTACTGATGCACAGATATATTTTTGGCATTTTTTTAATTTATAAACATTGACGGCGAAGAATTGCTTTCATATTTTCCAGAATAAAATAAGGAATCTGCAAATCGCCCTTTCCTACACCTATTGAAATATGAGGCTTCATACCACCGTGGAAATCGGAGCCACCCTCAAAAGACAAAGAAAGCTTTTCTGCCAAGGCTCTGTATTGAGCTATATTCTCCGATGTGTATTCGGGATAGTAACCCTCAACACCATTGAGCCCTGCATCCTTAAGCTTTAACAACAGTTTTTCAAGCTCCTGCACATCATAGCCCGTTTGATTAAGGTGAGCTAAATATGCAAGTCCACCTGCAGCACGTATAGCTTTAACTGCTTCAACAGCTGTAAGCTCATTTTTCTCTGCATAAGCAGGTTTACCCAGACCGATATATTTTTCAAAACACTCCTGAACAGTCCCGCAATAGCCCTTTTCCACCATAAGCTTTGCAATATGTGCCCTACCGACAAAATTCCCACCGGCAATCGCCAAAGCCTCTTCATGGGTAATTTCAAAGCCCAAACGACGAAGATTATTGCAAATCTCTTCCATTCTGCGTTTCCGGCTACCTTTGAGCTTTTCAATAGTGTTCTGCAAAACCTCATTCTCAGGGTCAATAAAAAGACCTATAATATGAGTTTCTGTGTTCTCCGCTGCAGAAAATTCAATCCCCGAAACAAACTCAATACCAATTTCTTCTGCCCTTTTTTTCGCTTCCATTATGCCGTCAACACTATCGTGGTCAGTAAGAGCAATTGCAGAAAGACCGGATTTTTTTGCGTGGTCAATCAGCTCTGTGGGTGTTAATGTACCATCAGAACAAGTTGAATGAGTGTGAAAATCCACTATTCTTTCATCAAAAATAATACTCTTTACCTCTTCAAGATTTTCAACCGTATAAGCATTATGTGCTTCAAGAAGCTTTCTGCCCTGATGCCCGTAAGCAACAAGCACACAATCTATGCCAAGAGCATTGGCAGTTTCAAGGTCGTGAAGAGTATCACCTATATATATTGCTTCGTTTCGTTGAATTTTGTTAGCATCAAAAAAGCTCTTTGCTCTTTCAATTTTACTTTCAGCCAGCGTATTATCTGCACCGAGTATGGCATCAAAGCAATCAAAAACACCGAATTTTTTTGTTAAATCAACTGTTTCTTCAATATAATTCGAAGTAATTATGTATTGCTTCAGACCCTGATTTTTTAATTCATACAACAACTCTTCTGCTCCAAGTGCCAATTGAGTTTCGCAAAGATGTCGTGCATAATCACTATGGTACTCCTCTGAAATCTCAGAAAAAACAACCTCTTCAGGCGGTAATATTCTATAATAAAAATTCACAATGGGAGTATCCACATAGTCATAGTACTGGGTAAGGCTAATCGGCTGCATATCTTTACGTGAAAGCATATCATTAACACAGGAAAGTGCATTGTGAACATCATCTATAATTGTTCCGTTAAAATCCCAGAAAATATGTTTGTATCTCATTTAATCACCACATTTATAGTAACACACAACAAACCAAAAGGCAACTCAAAAAAGAGTTGCCGATGCTATTCCGATGATAACACCCAAAAGAAAAATACCTGCAATTGAAGCTGTTGTTCTGAGCTTTTCCCTCCTGTATCTTTTACCTCTTAAAGGTGGTCTGCCTGCATTTTCAATTTCCTTTTTTGCACTTTCTCTGAGTCTGCCCTCACCCATTCCGCTGTATTCAGGCTTAACAAAGAATATGGCTTTTTCAAAAAATCCGTTTTGTGTTTCATTTATTTCAAGAACTTGTTTATTTACACCTTTAATCATCAGTTTTATCTCCTTTTTTTACTTCTTATTTATATTGTGAAAATTTCGCACAATTTATTCACATCCGGCAATATCTTATATGTATTTTTGTTTAACAATTTTTTCACAATTTGTAATATAATTTTGCTAAAAAAGAATATACTTTTAAGGTCAATCAAAAGGAAAAATTTGGTTTTTGTAGAAAATGCCAAACATCAAATTATACAATCTGTATATTGACCTTTTCGGTAAAAAATGTTCAAAACTATGTTCAAAATGTTTACAACTACCCCTCCAAACCCTATATTTGGATAGGTTTTCGACATTCCCTACACTTTTGTCGACAATTTTCGAAAAAAGAATAAATATACGATTTGTTTTACCATCTTTACAAATTATACAGAACGGAAACCGATTTTACATAAAAAAATAAATGTTCGTTGTTAAAAATGAACAATTACAAAAGGGCACAAAACCACCTGAAAAATACTGTTAAAAACGTAGAAAAATTTTAATTTTCTGAAAACAGGTTGACAAAAAACTTTACTGTCTTTGAGAAATATGATACTGTTATTCCGGTGATAAAATGAAGATTGAATTTACAGATAAAAATATCGTTTTAACTGACGTAAAACACATCAATATTCCACTTTGCCTTGATTGCGGTCAGGCTTTCCGTTGGAAAGAAACTGAGAACGGTTACTGGCAAGGTATTGCTAACGGCAAATTTTTGCGAATAAAGCAGGAAGAAACAAACATAACCTTTTACAACACCACTAAAGAGGATTTTAACAGCGTATGGTTAAAATATTTTGATTTAGAAAGAGATTACGAAAATATCATTTCCTCGTACACAGAAGAAAACCTGGTTACTGCTTGTAAAACTCACCCTGGTATACGCATATTGAAGCAGGATGAATGGGAAGCGATTTGCTCTTTTATCATTTCTGCCAATAACAACATTCCCAGAATCAAAGGAATAATTGAACGACTCTGCGAAAATTTCGGAGAAAAAATAGAAGGTGGCTACACTTTTCCCACTCCTGAAAAGCTTGCGGGTCTTGAAGTTGAAGATTTAGCTGTAATCCGCTCGGGCTTCAGAGCAAAATATATTCTTGATGCCGCAAGAAAAATTTCAAACGGTGAGGTTGATATTGCAAGCATCAGAGAAATGGATTTTGAAAGTGCAAAGACAGAGCTTCTGAAAATCAAAGGCGTTGGAGAAAAGGTTGCCCAATGTGCCCTCCTCTACGGCTTTGGCAGAATGGAGGCTTTTCCCGTTGATGTCTGGGTTAAACGAATTGTGGCAGAGCTTTACCCCAACGGACTCCCCGAATGCATCAAAGGTACAGAAGGCATAGCACAGCAATATTTATTCCATTGGAGAAGAAATTTATAAAGGTTGCAAATTGAAACTTGCCACTTTCAATTTGCAACTATCAAACTTGATACCTATATCGATCTCAATATTTTTTCACCTATATCGTTGATAATATCAAAATCCGTGGCTTTGATGTAATAATCTTCAAGCTGGTCGTGAAGAGCTTTGGCAATGGAAAGCTTTCGCACCGCCTCATCAATAAGCTCTCTCTTGGCTTTTTTCTGGAAAATCAATTTTTCTTTATTCTTATCAAAAAGCTCTTTATCATAAAAACGTGACGCGTGAACACATCTTTCGCCGTCATCAATAGAATAATGATAGCTGTTTTGTGTGAATATGGCGGTTTTGAGCTCAGGTATAATAATATGCTCAATTTTCGACTCAGGAAACAATGGGCAAAAGCATTGATAAACATCATAACCATTATTTACAGCGTAAGCACTTACATATTCTGCAATAAACGGTGAAACAACAGAAAACTCATCTTCAATAGTTATAATTTTTTCACTAAGAGCTACAATTGTTTCATATCTGACATCCACGCCATCAGGAGATACAGCAGATAAAAATCTTTTCCGGATTTCTCCTTGATTATCACTCTTTTTTTCAGGAATTACTCTGTTTGAAAGGCGTTTCACATATCGCATAAGCTTCTCTTCGTCAATTGCTCCGGCACACAAAGCGGTGCTTTCCAATTCTATCTGAGATGCTACCTTCAAAAAATCTGTAGTCTTTTTATGCTGAAGAGAATTTTCTTTCATCAATTCTCCGATTTCATAAATGTGTGAATTAAGGTATTTTCTGTCCCAGGCAACCCCAAGGTCAACAATATGCTCACTGACGCCCGGCATTTTAGGGTCAAAGGTATGGGGAGCAGTTCCGTCGCAGATTGAAAAATTGATTTCGGGCACTAAAACCAAATCAAGAGAATTGGGATCCGCACTGCAAAAACCACGCTCAACATAATAGCCCTTTCTTTCTGCCTTTTCTGCAACCTTTCTCATAAGAGTGGATTTTCCCGTACCGGGTCCACCCTTTAAAATAATGTGCTTCCCTTCTATGTATGGGTCATAAACAGTATTATAAAGAGAGCAATAACCCGCTTTGTTGTTAGCTCCAAAAAAGAACGATACCGGCAGAATTGTTTTTTTCAAAATATCAACTCCTATCAAATTACACCATATACTATGAAAAAATACAATTTTTGTTACTCTGAAAAATACAATTTTTGTTACTCTGTTCATTGACTTTTCAATCCAGGAAATATATACTATTTGTGTATGTAAACTTACAAGTTTGTTTGTGAACATACTTGTAAACTTGTTTGTAATCTTTTTATTGAAAAGAGGTTTTCTAATGTCAAGATATGATGAAGCAAAGAAGATTTATGCTTCCTACGGCGTTGATACAGAAAAAGCACTCAACACTTTAAAGGACGTTACAATTTCTGTTCATTGTTGGCAGGGTGACGATGTTGGTGGCTTTGACAGTAAAGAAAGTCTTTCCGGCGGTATTCAGACAACAGGCAACTACCCCGGCAAAGCCACAACTCCCGAAGAGCTTATGGCTGATTTGGACAAGGCTTTCTCACTTATTCCCGGCAAGAAAAAACTTAATCTTCACGCAAGCTATGCTATTTTTGAAAATGGCGAATTTGCAGATAGAGATGCAATCGAGCCCAAGCACTTTAAAAAATGGGTTGACTTTGCAAAAGAAAGAAATATGGGTATCGACTTTAACCCTACATATTTCTCTCATGCAATGGTTAAGGATGGTCTTACACTTTCCTCTCCCGATGAAGAAGTTCGTGCTTTCTGGGTTAGACATGGTAAAGCTTGTCTTAAAATCTCCGAATACTTTGCACAGGAAACAGGTATTCCATGTGTTATGAATATCTGGATTCCCGACGGCTATAAGGATATCCCTGCAGACAGACTTTCTCCGAGAGCAAGATTCAAAAAATCTCTTGACGAAATACTTGATACTGACTATGACAAGTCAAAAGTTTATGTAACCCTTGAATCAAAGGTTTTCGGTATCGGTGTTGAAAGCTATACTGTTGGCTCTGCAGAATTCTGTCTTTCCTATTCTGCAAATAAGGGGATCACTCCTCTTATGGATAATGGTCACTACCATCCCACAGAATTGGTTTCCGATAAAATCTCTTCTCTTCTTCTCTTCAATGAGAAAATTGCTCTTCACGTAACAAGAGGTGTTCGTTGGGACTCTGACCACGTAGTTATTTTTGATGACGAAACAAAAGAAATTGCAAAGGAAATCGTTTCTCACGATGCACTCAGCAGAGTATTCATCGCAACAGACTATTTCGATGCTTCAATAAACAGAATTTCCGCTTGGGTAACAGGTGTAAGAAATGTGCAGAAATCACTTCTCAATGCACTGCTCTTACCCACAGATAAAATGAAAGCACTTCAGGAAGAAAACTCTTTCACAGAGCTTATGTGCCTTCAGGAAGAAATGAAAACTGCTCCCTTTGG
>JAZNHK010000093.1:0-14357 GCA_045576915.1 Acutalibacteraceae bacterium | reverse complement strand
ATAAATCAAAAATGAAACTGAAGAAAATACCAACAAAAGTAAAATGCAAAGTACAGTCATATTAACTCTCCGTAAATTTTTTTACTCTCTAATTAAACCATAAAACCACATTTTTGTAAATATTTTAAAGGCTAAAGCATATATTTTAATAGTTTAATAAAATGGGAGAGAACTATGTTGAAAATAATAAAAAATCAGGTGCTTACATATTCTTTATACGAAAATTATGTGAAAGAACTGAACGGGAAGTTTGAAAAATTAAAAATTACAACTTGCGGAAAAAGCCTTTTAGGGAAGGAGCTTTATGCATTTGTAATAGGTGAAGGCGAGAAAAGTGTAGTTTATGTAGGGGGAACTCACGGAATTGAATGGCTTACATCTGTTTTGCTTTTGAAATTTGCCGAAAATCTTTCGTATGCCTATGAACATGAAGAGTCTCTTTCCGGTTTCAGCATCAATGATATTTTAAAAAACAGAAAGCTTATTATAATTCCTGAATTGAATCCCGATGGTATTGAAATTGCAATTAAAGGTGTATCGGCGTGTGGCAAATACAAGGCGGAAAATTTTGAAATTTGTAAAGGCGATTTCAGTTTCTGGAGTGCCAATGCAAGAGGTGTTGACATAAACCATAATTTTAATGCAGATTGGTATACCTTGAGAGAAATGGAAAAGGAAGCAGGGATAGATTCACCATCACCGGGGAAATATGGAGGTCTTTTTCCTGAAAGTGAACCCGAAACTGCGGCTATTACTCGCCTTTGCAGAAGAATCCCAATAGAAATGCTTGTTACATTTCATTCCCAGGGTGAAGAAATTTATTATGAGTACGGAAAAAATACTCCTGAAAAGTCATTACATATAGCTAAAATGCTTTCTTCTTTAACAGATTATACTTTAGTTAAAAATGAGGGGTTGGCTTCAAGTGGGGGATTGAAAGACTGGTTTATAGAAGAATTTAAACGTCCTGCATTTACTGTTGAAATAGGCAAGGGGAAAAATCCTTTGCCTATTGAGGATGTTGACGCAATATATGAAAAATTGGAAACAATGATGGTTGCAGGAATTATTTTTTGAAGATATCCCTTTACAAGGAACAAATGTTTTGTTATAATACAGTTCGCGAACAAATGTTTGTTTATGGTCGTATGGTGTGGGCTTTTCCATACCCTGAAATTTGTATTAAAGGGAAGATAGATTTGGACAGAGTAATTCTTCATTGTGATTGTAACTGCTTTTTTGCATCTGTTGAGGCTGTGCTTAATCCCGAGCTTAATAATTATGCTTTTGCAGTTTGCGGTGATCCCCAATCACGTCACGGGATAATTTTAGCCAAAAACGAAAAAGCCAAAAAATATGGTGTAAAAACCGGTGAGGCGATATGGCAGGCTAAAGCGAAATGCCCTGGACTTGTTACAGTACCATCACATCATAAAATTTATAAAGAATTTTCTGAAAAAATTTTTAATATTTATTGTCGTTACACAGATTTGGTTGAACCTTTTGGTATCGATGAATGTTGGCTTGATGTAACGGGGAGCGTCCATCTTTTTGGTAGCGGAAAAGAGATTGCAGATGAATTACGCAGGGTTGTAAAAAAAGAGATTGGTGTAACAATTTCTGTTGGGGTTTCATATAACAAAATCTTTGCAAAAATGGGTAGTGACTATAAAAAGCCGGATGCCACAACGGAAATAACAGCCGATAATTTTAAAAATCTTTTATATTCGTTGCCCATAGGCGATTTGTTTATGGCAGGGCGAAAAACTGCAGAAAAATTGCGTAGTATAGGAATACGTACAATTGGCGATGTAGCACAGACAGACGAAAAGCTTCTTTGCCGTATATTAGGGGAAAACGGAAGAATCTTGTGGCAATATGCTAACGGATACGACTATTCATCCGTGTTGAGATTTGACTATAGAGAGGCTTATAAATCCATTGGTAACGGAGCAACCTTTAAAAGAGATTTAATGAATTCGGGCGATGTTCGTACTTGCGTATTTTTCCTTTGTGACAAGGTTGCAGCACGGCTTCGCAAACACAATTATGAATGTTCAGCCTTACAGGTAGGCATAAAGGATACAAATTTCAATATAATTCAAAGGTCATCTCAATTACCATCACCAACAGATTTGTCGTACGATTTACGTCAGGCGGCTCTTACACTTATAGAGTCAAATATAGATGTGGATAAAGAGCCTATTCGCTCATTGACTGTAACGGGCACCAAGCTTTTGAATGGCGAAGAGGTTTGCGAACAAATATCTTTTCTTGATCTGGATTATCACATGAAAAGAGAAAAAGAACATCGTCTTGAATGTGCCAAAGATAACATCCGTCATAAATACGGAATAGAAAAACTAACACGTTGCTCGTTTATAGATAATGAGTTTGGTTTCTGATTTTTGGGGGTAGTGATATGAAATGCACCATAACTGACTTAAGGTCAAAAGAGGTTATAAATGTTGATAATGGTTGTCGTTTGGGGTGTGTAACAGATGTGGAAATTGATACATGTACAGGATGCCTTGTGAGTATAACCGTCTTTTGCGGAAGAGGGGTTTTTGGCTTTTGCGGAAAAGGTGAAGAGATTATTGTTTGTTGGAAAGATATTGTGGTAATTGGTGATGACACGATTTTGGTAAGAAAGGGCGGAACAAAACTCGCATAGCAGAAAGCTATGCGAGTAAGTGAAGAGGTAAAAGTGAATAGTGAAGAGTTTCGGGGAGGCTACGCTTCCAAATATTGTAATAAGTTTTTCGAAACTTTTACTATATTCTAGTAACAACTAATTGCTGATAGCTAACTGCCAAACGGGTATTGGGCAACTGGCATCTAACTTTATTTCCTCGTCTTATTATAAATTTTCGACTTAATGCTATCAACAAGTGAAAGCTTTGTTTTGCCATGAACCTTTAATTCATCAATGGTATAACCCTTTAAAGAGAATTCTGCTTTATCGCTTTCATAAAGGTCGACAATGCTGCCGTCAGAAAGCTCTGTTATGCAGGAATATACATAAGAGAAAGGATTTAAACTGTCGGTAACTTTCTTTGTGTATTTCCAATCAACAACATTATCATCACCATAAAGACCAATTTTGATAACACCAAGTTTTCGGATTTTCTTTTCAGGACAAGCAACAATAATTGCATTCTTGCCATCAATCTTTTTACTGTAGTTTATAACAGAAAACATACAGTTAGAACAATATGGAAGTCCTTTATCAATTGTGTATTTGCTCCAGGTTTCGCCACCATCTGTTGAATCGGTGTAGCTTATGTAACCGGCTGTGTTTCTTGAATACATTCTGAGAACACCATTGTTAAGAAGAACAAATTGGCTTTCAGAGCTTTTACCTGCAGTGCCAACTCCTGTGGCTTTTTCGGAGCGATGCCAATTTTCGCCATCCTCGGTATATATAACGCTTGTGTATTCTCTTGCGCCGTTGTTATCGTAAATTGAAAAAAGAACTCTGCTTTTTCCATCCTTTTCAATGCAGATGCCTACACCGGGGGAAAAACCTGTAAAACCTCTTGAACCAATTTGGGTGTTAAGGATTTTGCCATCTGTCCAGGTTTCGCCATTATCAAAGCTTTTTCTTACCCAAAGGTAGTAGGTGGGATAAATCTTGATAGGAGCGTAAGCGTAGAAAATATTTGCAATAATATCATTATTGTTGAGAGAGCCATCCTTGTTCATTTGCTTTATGAGGACAGACTCGTATTTTTCACCATTCTTCTTATATATGTAATAATCTTTATTAACAAAAAAGTTTTCGTAGCTTTGATTATCAGCAAATTTCAAAACAGGTGCAAAGCCATCGGCATTGAATTCACCAACATAGTAAGGATAATGCTTTTTATCCAGCGTAGTGCTTTCTGCCTTTTCATGGCTTGTTTTATCACAAAGTGCAAGCTTTCCATCAATGAAACCGCTGCCTTTGCCATAAGTACCTGCACTCCAAAGTCCCATATATGCAGGACAAGCGTCACAAGCGTGGTAAACAACGCCGTCCGCGTCCTGACACATTGCCGCATCACAGAAAGATGCGGAAGTGGGAATAGCTTTGTTGTGGTCGCAGTCTTCCATATCGTTGAAATGGTTTACCCAGACAATATCTGACCAGGTTTTGCAATTGTCATCGGAATAGCGTATCACGGTTTCGATATTGGCAGGATCATCAGTTCCGTTGCCATAACGAATATCGCCACCTGCAAGCACTCTACCGTTTTTTAGTGTTAAAATTGAGGGGATACGGAACAATTTGCTGTTGCCTGTTCCCGCGGAATATGGGTTTGTAAAATTAGCCATTTTTTTCACCTTATTTAATTCTGAATGTTTTTACTTCAAAAGGAGTAATGTTGAATTTAATCTGGTTACCATTTGCAGAAATTTCTTTTTCATCCACTTCCATAAGGTTGCATTCGTAAACCTTTGAGAATGGAAGATTTACTGTAAGTGTTCTTTCGCCACGAACTCGTCTGCTTTGGTATACACGAATAATGATTCCGTTGCCGTCTTGTGCTTGTTTTACAGCATCAATAACAATATCGTCATTATTACAACTGATAAAGCTATGGATTTCAGGCAGTGTGCCACTCTGAGCAGAAACAGGAATGCCTTTAAGAGCAAAGTTAAGCTTGAAAGCTTCCTGAACTGTTCCGCCCGTCTGCCATGTGCCTGTATGAGGATAATAAGAATATGCGAAGCTATGATGTCCTAAATCGCCGTATCTGTCGGGAGTTGTGGGAGCACGAAGAAGAGTGATTCTCATTCTGCTGTTAAGTATGTCATAACCATATTTGCAGTCGTTGAGAATACTAACACCATAATCACCTTCGGAAAGGTCTGCCCATTTATGAGCACATTGCTCAAAGCGTGCTGCATCAAAGGAGGCGTTGCGGTGGGTGGGGCGTTTAATAGCACCGTGAGCCGCTTCAAAGGTTGCTTCTGTGTTAAGCACATTAACATCAAATGCAGCTTTCATAACCTTATCGCGTTCTTGCCAATCAACCTCTGTTTCAAAAATCAACTGTCTGCTACCTGCGTAGAGAATAATGTTCTGTATAATAGTTGATTTATTGAACTTTCTGACTACTTTAAGAACTGCTCTTACGGGTGAACATTCTGTAACTTCAACGCTTTCTGCCTTTTCGAGAACCCATTGTTTCTTTTCGTAGTTCTGTTCAAGATTCCAAGCAGTTTCGTGAATACATTTATCAATGAAAACGGAAATAACATTACCTTTGCCGTCAAGCGTTTCACGATTGTTTTCTTTATCAAAAATTGATGTGAGAATACCGTTTTTGTCATATTCCACTTTGAGAATTTCGTTTTCGATAATTCCGTCACCGATTTTAACATTTTCTATTTCTTCTGCTTCCTCAAAAGCAAAGAACTTGTAACCCATTGGGGGAACTTTATCTGCAATAAATTCGGTGTATTCCTCGCCATCCTTTGTGAACACTCTTGAAAGAGCACCGATTTTCTTGTTGCCCTTAACAGTGACAGGAGCAGTAACCTCATTTGAAATCATGTTCCATACAACAACACCATCTTTTTCAGCGGTAATATTTGCGGTAATACCCTCAAGTGCTGAGCAGAAAATTTCTGTTCCGTCCTTTTCAAGCTTTGCAAAATCAGGGCGGCAGTCTTCCATTGCTTCGTGAATGGATGTGCCGGGAAGAATATCATGGAACTGATTTTTAAGGAATAAAAGCCAAAGGTTCTGGAGTTTTTCAATATCATAACCGCCACCGAATACGCCTGCCATTTCACAACGGCTTAAAAGGAATTCGTTTTTTCGGTTGCCTTTTTTTATAAAACCCTGGCTTGTGTATGTGCCACGATGGTTTTCATAATAAAGCTCGTCGCAGTAGGTGGGAAGCTCTTCGCGAATTTTTTCTGCTTCTGCAAAGAATTCTGCAGGGTGACCCATTCTTGTTTTGGGAAGACCGGGGAAGTTTTTAAGTCTTTTTGCATTTTCAAGCATTCTGTATGTGCTTCCTCCGCCACCGTCACCATAGCCGAACATACCGAAGCCTGTTTTTAAAACATGCTTCAAATCATTGTTAAAGGAAGCGTCGCAAACTTGCTTGGGGTCGTAATCGCCCTGATAATGAGAACGCTGATTCAAAGCAAGAATTTCAGAGCCGTCTGCACCTTTCCATTTGAAAAGGGTGTGGGGGAAGCGGTTTGTATCCTGATTTAAAAGCTTTGTTGTAATGAAATATTTCATACCGCTCTTTTTGATAATCTGCGGTAAAGCGTAGGAGAAACCGAAACAGTCAGGCAACCAATATGTGTCAGAAGAAACACCAAATTCTTTAAGGAAAAATTCTCTTCCGTAAAGAAGCTGACGAATCATGCTTTCACCTGATGCGATATTTGTATCACATTCAACCCAAGTGTTACCAACAATATTCCATTGACCATTTTTAACCTTCTCTTTAATTCTTTCATAAAGTTCGGGGTAGTTCTTTTTAATCATATCGTAGGCAATTGCCTGACTTTGAGTAAAGGTGAATTCGGGGTAAACATCCATAAGTGCAAGGTTATTTGCAAAGGTTCTTGCACTCTTTCTTTCTGTTTCCTGAATTCTCCAGAGCCAAGCAATATCAATGTGAGAGTGACCGTCAAAAATAACCTCGGAGGGTGCAGTGTATTCAATTTCAGCAAGCTTTTTATCAAAATGCTCGCAAGCAAGGGCGATTGATTTTCTTGTTTCGCATTCTTCAAAATCAAAATCAACAAGATGAAGTGAATCATCAAGAACCTTATAAACGCTTTCTTTTATAAAATCCTCTTTAATTAAGGGGAGTGCATCCCAGGCGGTAACGCAGTTAAGGTAGAATTTTTCGCAGATTTCATCAACTACCGCAAAGTTTGCAAATTTAAGGGTATATTCACATTCCGTTTTACCTGCCATTGCATCATTGCAGAAACCTGCAGAGTCAACGCAAGCCTCAAGCTCAATTTCCATAGGCTCGCCAAAGGTGAGGAAATTTTCTGTAATATTAACAGTTTCTCTGCCAACCCAACCACTCTTTTCTCTTGAAGAAACGGAGTTTGCAATTTTGCCGTTGATTCTTACAAGGATTTCACCGCCGAAATCAAGGTTGAGATAAACTTTCTGACCCTTGAAGCTTTCGGGAAGAGTAACAGTTGTTTTAAAAATTCTTGCACAGTCATAACGAGCAAACCAATGGTCGCCCAATTTAAGAGTTTGTTTGGTTTCTGGGTAGAATTTGTGCTGACCCTCACCGAGATAATCACCGTCGTAGGTTTCCCAGATTGGCATATCAATTTTTTCTTTAATGCAGTATTTATTTAACTGATTTAACATATCAAATAAAACGCCTTGTTTTGGTGTTTTCATAGTATCAACTCCTGATTCTTCCAATATAATATCATAATACCATAAACCACTATATACGGGCAAGAAAAGAATTTGATAAATGGAGATTAAAATATAACAAAAATTACACCGATAAATTGGCATTGTTGATATAAAGAAAAAAATCAAAAACCTTGATTATTCGTAACGAATAGTGAAACATCTCATTAAGGACAAAGTGAAAATAGAAGAACGAAGTTGATGTGAGTAGGTGCCTGCCTTCGAAGAGAGGTAAGAACTATCAATAAATTTATTGTTCTGTTTTTTTGTTTATAAATATTAAACTATGTAAAATTAGTGTTGCTTTTATTTACTTATAAAATATTTCGTGGTATAATATAATATCAATGTTTTAATTTAAAATTAAAGAGGTGAGAGTATGGCAGATAAGTTTATTTTGCATTCAAATTATAAACCTACAGGTGACCAACCAGAAGCAATTGAAAAGCTTGTTGATGGTGTTAACAAAGGTTATATGGAACAGACCCTTTTAGGTGTAACGGGTACAGGTAAAACCTTTACTATGGCAAATGTTATTGAAAAGCTTAACCGCCCCACTCTCGTTCTTGCTCATAACAAAACACTTGCGGCACAGTTGTGCTCGGAATTTAAAGAGTTCTTCCCTGAAAATGCGGTAGAATATTTCGTTTCCTATTACGACTATTATCAACCCGAGGCATATATTCCCACAACTGATACTTATATTGAAAAAGATAGTGCAGTAAATGACGAGATTGATAAGCTTCGCCATTCTGCAACATCCGCTCTTTCCGAAAGGCGGGATGTAATTATTGTTGCGAGTGTTTCTTGCATTTATACTCTTGGTGACCCTATTGATTACCGTAGTATGGTTATTTCTCTTCGCACAGGTATGGAAAAAGACAGAGATGAGCTTATTGCAAAGCTTGTTGAAATTCAGTATGAGAGAAACGATGTGAGCTTTACGCGTAATAAGTTCAGGGTCAAGGGGGATACTGTTGAAATTTTCCCCGTTTATTCTTCGGAAACTGCGTATAGAATTGAGTTTTTCGGAGACGAAATTGACAGGATTTCTGAAATTAATCCTCTTACGGGTGAAGTTAAATGCACGCGTTCCCACGTAGCAATTTACCCTGCATCCCACTATGTGGTGGAGCAGGATAAGCTGGAAAATGCCCTTGAAAATATTTATAACGAAATGGAAGCAAGGGTAGAGGAGTTTAAATCTCAGGGAAAACTCCTTGAAGCACAAAGGATACAGGAAAGAACCCTTCACGATATTGAAATGCTTCGTGAAACAGGTTTTTGTAAGGGGATCGAAAACTATTCTCGTGTTATGTCCGGCAGAGAACCGGGCACAGCACCATTTACTTTGCTTGACTATTTCCCTGATGATTTTGTGCTTTTTGTGGATGAATCACACGTTACACTTCCGCAGGTGCGTGGTATGTTTGGTGGTGACCGCTCCAGAAAGGAAAGTCTTGTGAATTTCGGATTCCGTCTGCCATCTGCTTTTGATAACAGACCATTGAAATTCGATGAATTTTATGATAAAACACATCAGAAAATATTTGTAAGTGCCACACCGGGTGAACTTGAAAAAGAGAAAAGTGCTCAGATTGCCGAGCAGGTTATCAGACCAACAGGACTTCTTGACCCGGAGATTACTGTTCATCCTACAAAAGGTCAGATAGACCATCTTATTTCTGAAATAAATATACGCGTTGGCTTAAATGAACGTGTTCTTGTAACTACACTTACCCGCCAGATGGCAGAGGATTTAACGGATTATCTCACCGATTATGGTATTAAAGTTCGTTATATGCACTTTGATGTTGATACCATTGAGAGAATGGAGCTTATTCGAGATTTGCGACTGGGTGAGTTTGATGTGCTTGTTGGTATCAACCTGTTAAGAGAGGGACTTGATATTCCCGAGGTTTCACTGGTTGCAATTCTTGATGCTGATAAAGAAGGTTTCCTCCGAAGCGAAACCTCCCTTATTCAGACCATCGGCAGAGCTGCCCGAAATTCAAAGGGTCAGGTAATAATGTATGCGGATGAGGTTACGGGTTCTATGGAAAGAGCTATAACCGAAACCTACCGCAGAAGAGAAAAGCAAATGAAGTATAATGAAGAGCACGGAATTGTTCCCGAAACTATTAAAAAAGATGTTCGTGAAATTCTTGAAATCAGCTCTAAAGATAATATTCAGGAAAGGGTTGCAAAACGTCGTCTTTCCGAAAGAGAAAAGAACGAGCTTATTGAAAAGCTTACTAAAGAAATGCGTGCCGCTGCACAGCTTCTTGAATTTGAACATGCGGCATATTTACGCGATCAGATTGAAAAAATCAGAAACGGAAAATAAATTTATTTATGGAAAAGAATTTAATTGTAAAAGGTGCAAGAGAGCATAATTTAAAAAATGTCAGCGTGGAAATTCCTCGTGATAAATTTGTTGTTTTTACAGGTCTTTCAGGCTCGGGCAAATCCTCCCTTGCTTTTGATACTATCTATGCTGAAGGGCAAAGAAGATATATGGAAAGCCTTTCATCTTACGCAAGGCAGTTCTTAGGTATTATGGAAAAGCCCGATGTTGATAGCATTGACGGGCTTTCTCCCGCTATTTCTATTGACCAGAAAACCACATCTAAAAACCCTCGTTCAACTGTTGGTACTGTTACGGAAATTTATGACTATTTAAGACTTTTATATGCAAGAATAGGTGTTCCTCATTGTCCTGTTTGCGGTAAGGAAATCGCAAAGCAGTCCATTGACCAGATAGTTGATAAGGTTCTTCTTTTAGAAGAGGGAACAAAGTTTCAAATTTTAGCTCCCATTGCCAAAGGCAAAAAAGGCGAATTTCAAAAAGAACTTGAAAGTGTAAGAAAATCGGGCTATTCAAGAGTAAGAATAGACGGCATTATGTACGACCTTTCGGAAAAGGTTAAGCTTGAAAAGAATATCAAGCATAATATTGAGGTTATTGTTGACCGACTTATTATGAAAGAGGGTATAAATTCTCGTTTAACAGACTCCCTTGAATCTGCATTTTCTCTCACAGAGGGAACTGCAATTGTTGATGTTATCGGGGGAGAGGAGATTCTCTTTTCACAGAATTTTGCTTGTCCCGAGCATGGCTCTTGTATGGATGAATTAGAGCCGAGAATGTTTTCATTCAATAATCCCTTTGGTGCTTGTCCAACTTGCTCAGGTTTGAGTGTGTTTATGCGAGTTTCCGAGGATTTGCTTGTTCCGAACCGCAAACTTTCCATAAATGATGGTGCTATTAAAGGTACGGGATGGAGCAAAACTGACGGGAGTACAATTGCAGGTATGTATTATAATGCCCTTGCAGAAAGGTATAATTTCACTCTTGATACCCCATTCAATAAAATCTCGCCCGAGGGTCAGAAAGCAATTTTCTACGGCACAGATGGTGAGCGTATCAGAATGGTTCGTGAAAATGAATATGGCAGCGGAACATATATGACAGAGTTTGAGGGTGTCATCAATAACCTTGAACGCCGTTACAGAGAAACCACAAGCGACTGGTCAAGGCATGATATTGAGCAGTATATGACAGCTTGCCCTTGTCCTGATTGTAATGGTGCAAGGCTCAAACCCGCACCCTTGGCGGTTACTGTGGGCGGAAAGAATATCAAAGAATTTACCGATATGTCGATCGGTGAAGAACTGAGATTCATTGAAAACCTTGAACTTACAGAGAAAGAACAGATAATCGGTAAGCAGATTGTTAAGGAGATTAAATCAAGACTTTCTTTCCTTTGTAATGTGGGTCTTGATTATCTCACCCTCTCCCGTAATTCAGGTACACTTTCAGGTGGCGAAAGTCAGCGAATCCGACTTGCAACTCAAATAGGCTCTTCTCTTATGGGTGTTTTATATATTCTTGATGAGCCAAGCATTGGTCTTCATCAAAGAGATAACGAAAAACTTCTTCAATCTCTTAAAAATCTTCGTGATTTAGGTAATACACTCATCGTTGTTGAACACGATGAGGACACAATGAACGAAGCAGATTTCATTGTTGATATTGGTGTTGGTGCAGGTGTTCACGGCGGTGAAATTGTGTGTGCAGGTACTGTGGAAGATATAAAAAAATGTGAGCGTTCACTTACAGGACAGTATCTTTCGGGCAAAAAGAAAATTGAAGTTCCTGAAAATCGCCGCAAGGGTAATGGCAAATTCCTTGAAATCAAAGGTGCAAGGCAGAATAACCTTAAAAATATTGATGTTAAAATCCCCTTGGGCGAATTGGTTGTTGTTACAGGTGTTTCAGGCTCGGGTAAATCTTCATTGATCAATGAAATTCTTTATAAAAAACTTGCAACAGAGCTTAATAATGCAAAGAAATTTGCAGGTAAGCACGATGAAATACTCGGCATAGAACATCTTGACAAAGTTATTGATATCGACCAATCACCCATTGGCAGAACTCCTCGCTCAAACACCGCCACATATACGGGTGTTTTCAGCGATATAAGAACGCTTTTTGCTGCAACTCAGGATGCAAAAGCAAAGGGCTATGATGCAGGGCGTTTCTCCTTTAATGTTAAGGGCGGTCGCTGTGAAGCCTGCGAGGGTGACGGTATCATAAAAATCGAAATGAACTTCCTTTCGGATGTTTATGTGCCTTGTGAGGTCTGCAGAGGTGCAAGATATAATCGTGAAACTCTTGATGTTAAATATAAGGGCAAGAGCATCAGTGATGTTCTTAATATGACTGTTGAGGAAGCAATGAATTTCTTTGAGAATATTCCAAAAATCCGCAATAAATTGCAAACTATTTTTGATGTTGGGTTAGGATATATTACTCTCGGTCAGTCTGCAACAACTCTTTCGGGCGGCGAAGCACAGCGAGTAAAACTTGCAACGGAGCTTTCCAAAAGAGCAACGGGCAGAACAATTTATATTCTCGATGAGCCCACAACGGGTCTTCACACCGCCGATGTAAAGAAATTACTTGAGGTTATAAACAAGCTAGTAGATGCCAATAACTCAGTTGTTGTTATTGAGCACAATCTTGATGTTATCAAAACTGCCGACCATATTATTGACCTTGGTCCCGAGGGAGGTAACGGCGGTGGTGAAATTGTTGCCGAGGGCACACCCGAAGAGATTGCAAAATGCAAAAAATCCTATACGGGAAAATATTTAAAAGCCTTGTTAAAAGCATAAAGATGTTATATAATTATTGCAAGTCGCCAGATGTCAGATGCCAGTTTCGAGACACGGTCGGCATTGTAAGTCGCCGGTTGCCAGCTGCCAGCTTTGGGACCTGCGGTCGATATTGTAAAGATGTAATCAAAATAAAAAGGAAAGAGGTTCTTTTATGAAATCAAACGAAAGCATCCCTAATTTTGATATAAAAGTCAGGGAATATACAAACTATGCACTTAAAAGTATTAAAAATGTGTGCAAAAATTTTGGTCCCCGTGCGGTTGGTAGCGAGGCCGAGAAAAATGCCCAGGAATATATGAAAGCAGACCTTGAAAAATTCTGCGATGAGGTTAAGAGAGAAGAATATAAATGCAGTGATAAAGCATTTATGGCTTGGGTGCCCCTTGGTGCTGCTCTTCTTATTCTCTCAACAATTATGTTTACATTGGGTATCAGCGTTGCAGGCCTTATTCTTTCTGCACTTGCTCTTTTCTTCGTTGTGGCAGAATTCATTTTCTATAAACCTGTTCTTGACCCCTTCTTCCCTAAGGTAACAAGTGGTAATGTTTACGGCGTAAGAAAAGCAAGCGGTGAAACAAAGAAACGCATCATTTTAAGCGGTCACACCGACTCTGCTTTTGAATGGACTTATACATACAAAGGTGGCAGACCCGTTGTTGCTACTATTATTGTAACCGCAGTTATTGCTATTCTTCTTGGTATTGGCGGTAATATCTATGGTCTCATCCACGGCGGTGCAGTAAGCGGGATTGTTTGGGGCGAAAGCGGTAATATTGCTCTTCGCATTATCGCAATTGTTATGTATATCACAGTTCCGATTCTTATTATGGCCTTCAGATTCTGCAACTATAAATTACCAGTTATGGGTGCAAATGATGACCTTTCAGGTTGTTTCGTTTCTTGTGCAGCTATAAAATTCCTTTCTGATAATGATATTCGTTTTGAAAATACTGAAGTTGCAGTTCTTTGTGCAGGTGGCGAGGAAGCAGGGCTTCGTGGTTCAAAAGCATTTGCAAAAGCAAATAAAGCTATGCTTAATGATGGCGTTGAAACTGTTTTCGTTAGCTTTGATACAATCCGTGAGCTTGAATTTGCAAAGATTTATGAAAAAGATATGACAGGTATGGTTAAAAATGACCGCCGAGTTGCAGAACTTTTACAGACTGCAGCAAAAACTGTTGGTATTGATGTTCCTATTGGCACAATTGAACTTGGTTCAACCGATGCTGCGGCTATGTCACAGGCAGGCGTTCCCTCAAGTGCATTCACCGCTATGGACCCCACTCCTGCAAGATATTATCACACCCGTCTTGGTACAGCGGATAACCTTTCTGCTCAGGCAATTGACACAGGTGTTAAAATTGCTCTTGAAACAGTATTCCTTTACGATGAAAAAGGTATCTGATTATGAATAAAAATCATAAAATTACAGGTAATGGACCTCTTCTTGATAAAGATGGTATTCTTCGTGAACCAGGCTGGGCAAACTCACTTGTTTTTGATTATTCACCGGAAATGGTGGCAAAGAGCAAGAAAAGCCGCCTTAAAGAATGGGATTATTTCTTGATTATGAATAGCGAGGGCAAATATGCTCTCTCTTTCACCTTTGCAGATAACAGATATATGGGTCTGGTTTGTTGCTCGGTTTTTGATTTCGAAACAAAGGAAAAGTTTGATTGTACCGAGATTCAGATTATGCCAAACGGTAAAATGAATCTCCCTGTTACAAGCGAAAAAGGTGATATTGCCTTTAAATCCAAAACCTGCGATT
>JAZNHK010000092.1:0-6406 GCA_045576915.1 Acutalibacteraceae bacterium | reverse complement strand
CTCACAGAACGACATGGCTACGATCCGACTTGTTGGTGCTTCTGACGACCTTTCTGCAGGTCAGTCAACCTTTATGCTCGAAATGACTGAGGTTGCCGACATTCTTAAATACGCCACATCAAAAAGCCTGATTGTTTTTGATGAAATTGGCAGAGGTACTTCAACTTATGATGGTATGAGTATTGCAAGAGCGGTGCTTGAATATACTGCAGATAAAAAGAAAATTGGTGCAAAGACATTGTTTGCAACCCATTATCACGAATTAACAGAGCTTGAAAATACAATTGACGGTGTTAAGAATTACAACACATCAGTTAAAAAACGTGGTGATGATATAACATTCCTTCGTCGTATTGTAAAAGGTGCTGCTGACGGCAGTTATGGTGTTGAAGTTGCAAAGCTTGCAGGCGTACCAAAAGCGGTTGTAGAAAACGCTAAGAAAATTCTTGCAACACTCGAAAATCAGGAAAGAGTAAGTGTTGTTGCAGAAATAAAGAAAGATGAAGAAACCGAAGATATGCTTCAGCTTTCATTCTCTTCAGGAGAAAAAGAACAGATAATTGAAAAGCTTAAAAATATTGATGTAAACACGCTTACACCAATTGAAGCGATGACAGTGCTTTTTGAACTTCAGAAAAGTGCTGAAAATCTTTAAAATATAACTTATTCGAAAGGAGGGCTCTTAATTGCCACGCATAAATGTTTTGCCCAAAAATATTGCTGACCTTATTGCGGCAGGTGAGGTAGTTGAACGCCCTTCTTCTGTTATTAAAGAGTTCGTTGAAAACTCTATTGATGCAGGTTCTTCCAAAATTACTGTTGAAATTAAAAATGGTGGAAAAACCTACATTCGTGTTACAGACGACGGTTGCGGAATTGATAGAGAAGATGTGAAAAAAGCTTTTATCAGTCACGCTACAAGTAAAATTATAAATATCGAGGATTTAGATGCAATTTCTACCCTTGGATTCAGAGGTGAAGCTCTTGCATCTGTATGTGCTGTTTCAAGGGTTGAGCTTTTAACAGCCACAGCTGATGAAGATTTTGGGACCCGCTATGTTATCGAGGGTGGCGAAGAAATTCTTCTCGATGATGCCGGTTGTCCTGTCGGTACAACAATCGTTGTAAGAGATTTGTTTTATAATATTCCTGCCCGAATGAAATTCTTGAAAAAGGATGTTCAGGAAGGCAACTATATTGCAACTCTGATTGAAAGAATTGCCGTTTCTAATCCTGATATTTCTTTCAAATTCATCCGCGATGGTAAGCTTCAGTTTTCCACACCGGGTGACGGAGAATTAAAATCTGCCATTTATGCAGTTTTTGGTAAAGAGTTCACAGATAATCTCATTCCGGTTCACAATGAACAGAACGGAATTTCAGTAAAAGGCTTTGTTGTTAAGCCTACTGCCGGCAGAAGTAGTCGTTCAATGCAGATTTTCTTTGTTAATAAAAGATTTGTTAAAAGTGTTGTTTTTTTGAGTGCTCTAGAGGCTGCATATAAGAATTCCATTATGGTTGGTAAATATCCCGCTTGTGTTCTTTTTGTCGATATGCCTTTTGAATCTGTTGATGTTAATGTTCATCCTGCAAAAACCGAAGTCAGATTTTTTGAAGAGAAAAAGGTTTTCGATTGTGTTTATTACGGAACTTTATCAGCTCTTCAGGATGACAAAACACGTGTTCAGGCTAAATTTTCTGAAGCAAAGATTTTTTCTGCACCGCCTCAAAAAGGTGAGCAGCTTAAAATAAATGATGTTACTCCGCATAAAACCTTTGAGATAAAGGAATACGGCAAACCCACAACCGGTGTTGAAAACATGGTTCATTCATCTGCAAAAGAAGAACCAAAGCAATTTGATTTTCTTAAGGATGACTATATAAAACCTGCAACGAACCGAATAGTTGTTGAATCGGTTGTTAAAGCTGAAAAAACTGAAGAAACAGAGAAAAAAGATTTTAAAATTACATTTGATTCCTCAGTTGAAATCAAAACAAAACCTATTGAAACTGTAACAGTAAGTGAAACAATAAATGTAACTGAAACAGATGAAGTAACCGGAACAAATGAAGTAAACGAAACAGAGAGTGAAACGGTACCTGAAATTGATGTTGCAGAAGCTGAAGTAAAACAGGTTGTTGAAGATAAAAAAGTTGAATTCAGATTTATTGGTGAAGCTTTTAATACTTATTTAATTGCCGAGATTGAAGGTAAGCTTGTTTTGATTGATAAACACGCTGCCCATGAACGAATTTTATTTGAGAAATTCAAGAATGAGGGTTGTGGTCAATCACAGATAATGCTTATGCCGGTTACCGTTACCTTGTCGGCTGATGAGTATTCTGCAGTAATTGATAATATTGAGCTTTTGGCAGATGCCGGATATGATGTTACTGATTTTGGTGACAGATGCGTTAAAGTAAGTGCTTGTCCGCCTGAACTGGTGGATTGCAATATTTCTGATATTATTACTGAAATTGCAGGTTATCTTGCTTGTAACATTAAAAATCTTTTACCGGAAAAGCTTGATTGGATTTATCATTCTATGGCTTGCAGAGCTGCGGTTAAAGCCGGTAATTTCACTTCATCATACGAGGCAGAGAGGTTTGTTGAAACTCTGTTAAAGCGTGATGATATCAGGTATTGTCCACACGGCAGACCTGTTATGATTGAATTAACAAAAAAGGAACTTGAAAAGCAATTTGGTCGAATTGTTTAAGGTGATACCGTGAAGAAAAAAGCAATCGTTGTTGTTGGTGCAACTGCCTCTGGCAAAACTGCCTTGGGTGTTCATATAGCAAAAAAGTTCAATGGTGAAGTTATTTCAGCAGATTCAATGCAAATCTACAAAGGTATGGACATTGCAACTGCAAAACCTACCACTGAAGAAATGGATGGAATTAAACACCATTTAATTGATTTTGTTGAGGTAAATCAGCAATACAGTGTTTCAGCCTATTGCGAAGATGCTAGAAAAGCTTTTGATGCAGTGGTTGAAAAAGGAAAAGTACCCGTAATTGTTGGTGGAACCGGACTTTATATAGATTCATTTTTATCTAACACTAAGTTTTTGGAAACTGCATCTTCGGAAAGTTTAAGAAAAGAGCTTCTTGCAGAGGTTGAAGAAAAGGGTATTGAAGCACTTTATGAGCAATTAAAGGAAATTGACCCTGAAGCTGCAGTGAAAATCCATCCCAATAACATTGTAAGAATTGTCAGGGCTATGGAAATATATAAATCAACCGGCAAAACTCTTACAGAACAAAACAAACAATCTCACATTGTTGAGTCTGATATTGAACCCTTATATATCGGAATAAATTACCAGGACAGAGAAAAGCTTTATAATCGCATAAACCTACGTGTTGATTTAATGCTCGAAAACGGACTTCTTGATGAAGCAAAGGATTTTATTAAATCCAATCCTTCAAAAACAGCGTTCAATGCTATTGGTTACAAAGAATTAAAACCATTTATAGATGATGAGCTTCCTTATGAAATATGCGTTGAAAATCTTAAAAGAGAAACAAGACGCTATGCAAAAAGGCAGATTACCTGGTTTAAAAGAAATAAAAATATTAACTGGATTTATCCTGATGAAGTTGCTTCAGCGGAAATGCTCGATACAGTTGATAAAATCATTACAGAATATTTAGGTGGTGATATGGATGAAAAATAAAAATGTAAAACACCTTGCTATGGTTTTAGCAATTGTTCTTGTTGTCGGATTTTTCTCGTCATATATCATTTATCACATTGTTAATAAGCGTAATTCAGAAATAAAAACAGAGTTTGCACTCAAAGAAACGGTTTATAAAACCATTGATACTAAATGTTTTGTAATCCGTGATGAGGAATTTATAAAGAGTGAGGCTGAAGGCACTACAGTTTCTTTTGCTGCAAATGGTGAAAGAGTTGCGAGTGGTGATACAGTTTCAATTGTTTTTGATTCTGCTGAGGACGCTTCAACCTATCTTAAGGCACAGGAATTAAAAAAGGAAATCAAGCATTATGAAGAGTTGTCCGGCCAGGCAAATTTTCAGACGCTGAATATTTCATCCTTAACTAAAAAGATAAACAATGAACTATTTGATTATCTGGAATCAGTAGAAAAAAAGGACTTTGATAGTGCTGTTTCATCTGTTGAGGTTTACAGAGATTCGGTAGTCGGTAAACAAATTGCAACTGGTGTTCAACAGGATTTCACTGAAAAGCTTGAAGAGCTAAAGGCAGAGCTTTCTGATTTGAATAGTGAAAAACTTGGGTACACTGAAATTAAAAGTGAAAATGCAGGGTATTTCATCGGTGGCTTTGATGGATACGAAAACACTATAAAATTCGGTGATTTAGATAAGCTTACTGCAAAGGATATAAGTAAAGCGATAAAATCCAAACCCGCTGAAGTTTCTTCGGAAGTGGTTGGCAGAACGGTTTCATCATTTAAGTGGTATATAGCTTGTGTTATTGACACAAAGAAAACCGTTGATTTAACCTACGATAAATCAATATACATCAATTTCCCTGAATCGGGTATTGAAAAGTTACCGGTTAAGTTATATAAAATTGGTGATAAAAGTGAAAAGCAAACGCTTGTTATCTTTTGTTGTGATGAAATGAATGAAGATTTAACCGATTTTCGTATAGAAGATATTGAAATTATTACTGATGAATACACAGGTTTTAAGATTTCCAATTCTTCTATAAGAACACAAGACGGTCAACAAGGTGTTTATATTGTCCGAGGTAATTTAATGGGCTTCAGAAAAATCAGAGTAGTTTACACTACCGATGATTATTCTATTGTTGATAACCCGGAAAACGCGTCGGATTATATAAAACTCTATGATAAAGTTGTAACGGAAGGGGTTGATTTGTATGATAATAAACTCATTTGATGAAGCACATTTTTCCGTTATAGAAGAAAATATAAAGCGAATCAAGGAAGAAATTTCTGAAGCGGCAATTAAGTCTGATCGCTCACCGGATGATGTGCGACTTATGGCTGTTACAAAAACTGTTTGCACCGAATATATCAATTACGCCATTGATAATTGCGGAATTGATTTGATTGGTGAAAACAAAGTACAGGAATTTTTATCAAAAAAAGATGAATTACATCTTGCTGCAGTAGAAAAACATCTGATAGGGCATTTGCAGACCAATAAGGTAAAAAAAATAGTCGGGCAGGTTGATATGATACAATCTGTTGATAGCTTAAGAGTTGCTCGGAGTATTTCTGCAGAAGCATCAAAACAGGGGATTGATGCAAAGGTTCTTCTTGAAATCAATATTGGGGAAGAGGATAGCAAAACAGGTTTTGACAAGGTTGCTTTTGAAGAGTCTTTAAAAGAAATTTCTATATTACCTAATTTGCTGGTTAAAGGCTTGATGACTATTCCGCCAATTTGCGAAAACACTTTGGAATTGGAAAAATATTTCGAAAAAATGAGCAATTATTATGAAGAAATCAAATGTGGTAATTATCCTAATTTTGATTTTAAAATTTTATCAATGGGGATGTCCGGTGATTATAAAGAGGCTA
The DNA here is from genome assembly GCA_045576915.1 of Acutalibacteraceae bacterium. Classification (GTDB taxonomy): domain Bacteria; phylum Bacillota; class Clostridia; order Oscillospirales; family Acutalibacteraceae; genus DTU089. The sequence goes on along the minus strand of JAZNHK010000092.1, from coordinate 863 downwards.
TTCTCCATGGTTCTAATTTAGTAAGAGTTGGCTCCGCAATTTTCGGAGCACGAATTTATAAATAACGGAGGTTTATGTTATGTCATTAATGGATTATTGGAAAAAGTTTACAAACAGTGAGGATGAAGAAGATTTTGAAGAAGTAGAGCAGGAAGAAACTGCCGATGCTTTTGAATCTCGCTCTTTTTCTCCTATGGCTTCTTATGAAGAATATGAACGCGAAACACCAAAGGCTGCTCCAAGACGTAGAAACACAACAGGTGACCCCAGCAGAGTTGTTGATGTGAGAACAACTGCAATGTTACAGGTAGTTCTTGTTAAGCCTGATAAGTTTGAAGACGCTCGTGCGATTGCGGATCATCTTAATGACAAGAGAACTGTTGTGCTTAACCTTGAAGCTGCAAGCAAAGAGGTTTCAAGACGTCTTGTTGACCTTCTCAATGGTGTTGCTTATGCAAATGGCGGTCAGCTTAAAAAGGTTTCTACAAACACCTACATTATCACTCCCTATAATGTTAACGTTTCGGGTGACCTCATTGATGAATTGGAAAATACAGGAGTATTTTTCTAAGTCTAATTTATTAACGGAAGTGGGGTATATATTATGATGACACCATCAGAACTCAGAGAGTATGAATTTAAAGGTGCCGGCAGAAATGCTTATAAATCAGATGATGTTGACAATTTTTTCGGTGAAGTGGCAGTTGCTTACGAGAAAATTTTCAGAGAAAATGCTGAACTTGCAAAAAGAATCGGCTTGTTAGCTGAAAGGCTTGAGCAGTTCAAAAAGGACGAAGAGCAGATTAAACAGGCTGTTATCGGTGCCCAGAAAGCTGCCGATATTATTGTTAAGGAAGCAGAAA
>JAZNHK010000091.1:0-22192 GCA_045576915.1 Acutalibacteraceae bacterium | reverse complement strand
TTGCTTGATGATTTTAAAAATCAACCATCAACACTTATTGTTCCTGAAATTCCTTACAATTCATTTGCAAAGAAGCTTTATTCTACTTACCTTTCATATCTTCCCAAGGAAAAGGTTTCTTTCCCATTAAAAATGAATGTTGACCAGAGAGGTAGCTTTACCGAACTTTTGAAAACCGAAAAATGCGGACAAGTCAGTGTTAATATTTCAAAGCCCGGTATTACAAAAGGTCAGCATTGGCATAATACAAAATGGGAGTTTTTCATTGTCGTTTCCGGTAAAGGACTTATTCAGCTGAGAAAAATCGGTTCCGATGAGGTTCTCAATTTTGAAGTCAGCGGTGAGAAAATAGAAGCAATTCATATGCTCCCCGGTTATACTCACAATATAATAAATCTTTCTGATACAGAAGATCTGGTAACAGTAATGTGGGCAAATGAGCAATTTGACCCGGAAAGACCGGATACATTCTTTGAGGTGGTAGAATAATGGATATTAAACTTGACTATTCAGACGTTTCTTTTAAAAATAATGGTAAATTGAAACTTCTTATAATCGTGGGTACACGTCCTGAAATTATAAGACTTGCTGCGGTTATAAATAAATGCCGTCAGTATTTTGATTGTGTTCTTGCTCACACGGGTCAGAATTATGACTATAATCTTAATGGTGTGTTCTTCAAGGATTTAAAACTTGAAAACCCTGAGGTTTATATGGATGCGGTAGGCGATGATCTGGGTGCTACTGTTGGCAACATTATCAACTGTTCATACAAGCTTATGGCACAGATTAAGCCTGATGCACTTCTTATTTTAGGTGATACAAACTCTTGTCTTTCAGCAATTTCTGCAAAAAGACTTCATATTCCGATATTCCATATGGAGGCAGGTAATCGTTGCAAGGATGAATGCCTTCCTGAAGAAACCAACAGAAGAATTGTTGATATTATTTCTGATGTTAACCTTGCTTATAGTGAGCATGCGAGAAGATATCTGCATGAGTGCGGTCTTCCTAAAGAAAGAACTTATGTTACAGGTTCTCCTATGGCAGAGGTTCTTCACAATAATTTAGAGGATATCGAAAAATCGGACATTCTTTCAAAATTGGGTCTTGAAAAGAAAAAATATATTCTTCTTTCTGCTCACAGAGAAGAGAATATAGATACTGAGAAAAATTTCACTTCTCTTTTCAATGCTATAAATAAAATCGCAGAAAAATATGATATGCCCATTCTTTATTCTTGCCACCCTCGTTCCAGAAAACGTCTTGAGGAAAGTGGCTTTGAGCTTGATAAGCGTGTTATACGTCACGAGCCTTTAGGCTTCCACGACTATAATAATTTGCAGATGAATGCATTTGCAGTTGTTTCCGATAGCGGAACACTTCCTGAAGAATCAAGCTTCTTTACTTCAGTAGGCAAACCGTTTCCTGCTGTTTGTATCAGAACAAGTACCGAGCGTCCTGAAGCTCTTGATAAGGCTTGTTTTGTTCTTGCAGGTATTGATGAGAAATCTCTTGTTCAGGCAGTTGAAACTGCAGTCGATATGAACAATAATGGCGACTATGGTATTCCTGTTCCTACATATGTTGAAGAAAACGTATCAACAAAGGTTGTTAAATTGATACAGAGCTATACCGGTGTAGTTGATAAGATGGTTTGGCGAAAATTCTGATATTTTCAGGAAATCACTCATTATACTATATAACCTATTAAAAGAAAGGATATAATTATGAAGTGTGTTGAAAGATTTGAAGAACTCTATAAAACCGAACCCGAGGGTGTTGCGTTTTGTCCTTATCGTATTTGCCCATTAGGTGCCCACTCTGACCATAATCTTGGTAAGATTACCGGTCTGGCTATTGATAAGGGTATTCATATTGCGTATAAGACCAAGCAAAATGGAGTTATTGAGCTTAATTCTTTACAGTTCGATAAAAGAGCACAATTTCACATAAATTCTGTTCCCGAAGTAAAAGAAAATGACTGGGCAGACTATTTGCGTGGTGCAACAATTGAGTTGGCTAGAAAGTATTCTCTTACAGCCGGTCTTTCCGGTGTGATTGAGGGTTCTTTACCTATAGGTGGTCTTTCTTCCTCAGCCGCTGTAATTATTTCTTTCCTTTCAGCTCTTTGCAAGGTTAATAAAATTCACCCCACACAGGCAGAAATTATCAATATTGCTTTGGCTGCTGAGAATAAATATGTTGGTGTTTCTTGTGGTAAGCTTGACCAATCCTGTGAAGTTTATTCTAAAAAGAACCATCTTTTGTACCTCGATACAAAGGATGATTCCTTTGAACTTATTCCAACAAATCCCTCAATGAGGCCTTATAAGATTGCAATCTTTTTCAGTGGTATTGAAAGAACACTTGCAGGTTCTAAATTCAATATGCGTGTTGATGAGGCGCGTTCCGCTGCTTATGCACTCAAAGCTTATGCAGGTATGGAATATGGCAAATTTAATGAAACAAATCTTCGTGACATCCCTTATGAAGTTTACCTTCAGTATAAAGACAGGCTTCCTGAAAACTTTGCCAAAAGAGCAGAGCATTGGTACACAGAGTTCCAACGTGTTGAAAAAGGTGCTGAGGCTTGGCGTAGAGGTGATTTGGAAGAATACGGAAGACTTTCTTTTGAAAGCGGTAATTCTTCAATTTACAATTGGGAAACCGGTTCTCCTGAATTGAAAAAACTTTATGAAATAATGACTGTTACTGACGGTATTTATGGTGGTCGTTTCAGTGGTGCGGGATTCAAAGGATGCTGTATGGCTCTTATCGATCCTACCTTTGAAGAAAGCATAAAAGAAAAAATGACATCAGAATATCTTAGTGCTTTCCCTAAACTGAAAGAAAAATTCTCAATTCATATTTGCGATAGTGCAGATGGAGTAAAATTATGAAATGTTTAATACTTGCAGCCGGTTATGCGACCAGGCTTTATCCTTTAACAGAAAACTTTCCTAAACCCTTGTTGAAAATCGGAGAAAAAACAATTCTTGATTGGTTGATTGATGATATAGACACATTGGGCGAAGTAAATGAATATGTGGTTATTTCTAATCACAAATTTGTTTCTCACTTTGAGAATTGGGCGAAAGAAAAGAAACAGAAAATCACTGTGCTTGATGACTTAACTGAATCAAATGAAACCCGTCTTGGTGCAGTCAAGGATATTCAGTTTGCAATTGATACTTTGGAAATAGATGAAGATGTGCTTGTAATTGCAGGCGACAATGTGTTAGACTTCAGTCTTACAAAATTCATCAATTATGCAAAAGAAAAGAACACATCCTGCATTATGCGATTCTTTCAGCCTGATAAAACTAAACTTCTTAAAAGTGGTGTTGTAACCGTTGACGAAGCTGATAAAGTTCTTGAAATGACCGAAAAATCACCTACGCCTGCAACAAACTGGTGTTGTCCACCGTTCTATTATTATACAAAGGCAGACACAGCTCTTGTTGAAAAGGGTATAGAAAGCGGTTGTGGTACAGATGCTCCGGGTAGCTATATTGCGTGGCTTTGCAAAGAAACAACAGTTCACGCAATGGAAATGCCCGGTAAACGTTACGATATAGGTAACCTTGAAAGCTATGAGCAAGTGCAGAAAGAGTATAAAGGAATATGTTAACACCTAATGTAGATTTAAAGCACAAAACGGTTCTGGTAACAGGTGCAGCCGGTTTTATCGGTTCAAACCTTGTTACGGAGCTTCTTAAAACTGTTGAGGGTATAAATGTAATTGGTCTTGACAGTGTAAACGATTATTACGATGTTTCTATTAAGGAATATAGACTTAAAGAGATAGAAAAGGTTCAGCTTCAGTACCCTTTAACAAAATGGACTTTTGTTAAAGGGAATCTTGCTGATAAGGAGCTTATTGAAAAGATTTTTTCAGAAAACGATTTTTCAGTCGTTGTAAACCTTGCAGCTCAGGCGGGTGTTCGTTATTCCATAACTAACCCACAGGCATATATTGAAAGTAATGTTATAGGTTTTTATAACATCTTGGAAGCTTGTCGTAATCATCCTGTTGAACACCTTGTTTATGCATCCAGCTCATCAGTTTATGGCACAAATAAAAAGATTCCATATTCAACAGATGATAAGGTTGATAATCCGGTTTCTCTTTATGCTGCAACGAAAAAATCCAATGAGCTTTTTGCTCACGCTTATTCCAAACTTTACAACATTCCTTCAACGGGCCTTCGTTTCTTTACTGTTTATGGTCCTGCAGGCAGACCGGATATGGCATATTTCGGTTTTACAAATAAGCTTTTGAAGGGTGAAACTATTCAGATTTTTAATTACGGCAACTGTAAGCGTGACTTTACTTATGTTGATGATATTGTTACAGGCGTAAAGCACGTAATGATGAATGCACCTGAAAAGGAAAACGGCGAAGATGGACTTCCGCTTCCTCCGTACAGAGTTTATAATATTGGTAACAGCAGTCCTGAAAATCTTCTTGATTTTGTGGATATACTTCAGCAGGAGCTTATAAGAGCAGGTGTACTTCCAGAAGATTATGATTTTGAAGCACATAAAGAGCTTGTTCCAATGCAGGCAGGGGATGTGCCTATTACTTACGCGGATACAAGTGCTCTTGAAAGAGATTTTGGCTTTAAGCCCTCGACCTCTTTAAGAGATGGCTTAAGAAAGTTTGCAGAATGGTATAAGGATTTTTATTTATAAAAAATAAAGGCGATGGTTTCCCACGAAACCATCGCCTTTTAAGTTGATTTAAAGAATCTTAAACATTGAAAGCATAATTTCAAATGCTTCAGAAAACTCGGTGGCAGAAACGGGTGCTTTGCACTCTATTACAACGCAACCACCTTTGTTATCGTCAACACAATAAACTGTTGTGATAATATCATTATCATCATCACCTGTTTGTGAACGGTAAACAGTATTTTGGTTTTCGATTAGAAGTTGTGCAGAAACGGATAGCTTTTTGTGCTCATTCTGTGCTTCACGACAACATTGCTTATAACTTTTATCCCTTACAGGAGTAATTGTCATTACAACATTATTGTTTTCCTTAGCGATAATGGTTGTTAGACCATTATCCTCTTCAAAAGACATGAATTTTGTTTTATCAATGAAAATTGTGTAATTTTTATTGGGATTTATAATCGGGTCAGTTGAAGATGGAATTACAAATGTAGTTTCAGTCGATGAAGCAATAGAATCTGTGGATTCTGCAATTTCTGTTACCGTTTCTTGCAATGTGCTGCTTGTTGTAGTGGTTGATTCCGTTTCTGAAATTTCAGGGGAATCGGAATTACCGGTGGCTTTTTTCCCGTATGGAGCAAAAGCAATAGCAACTATTGCAACAATAACAGCCAGAATACAAAGAACTATAATCAGATTCCGTCTTTTTTTATCGCTCATAATTAAGCTTTATCCTTTGAACCGAAGAGTTCGATTTTTTCACGAACAGTTTCTTTAATAGCTTCGCAACCGGGAGCAAGAAGCTTTCTGGGGTCGAAGCCTTTGCCCTGAAGGTCTTTACCTGCTTCGATATATTTTCTTGTAGCATCCTGGAATGCAAGCTGACACTCTGTGTTAACATTGATTTTGGAAACACCAAGTGAAATAGCTTTTTTAATCATATCAGCGGGGATGCCTGTACCACCGTGAAGAACGAGAGGCATTGTGCCTGTTTTTTCCTGAATTGCTGCAAGTGTATCAAAAGAAAGACCTGCCCAATTTTCGGGATATTTACCATGGATATTACCGATACCTGCTGCAAGCATTGTTACACCAAGGTCTGCAACCATTTTGCATTCTTCGGGGTCAGCACATTCGCCAGCACCTACAACGCCATCTTCTTCACCGCCGATAGAACCAACTTCAGCTTCAAGAGAAAGACCTAATTCTTCGCAAGTTGCAACGAGTTCTTTTGTTTTTGCGATGTTTTCATCGATGGGGTAGTGTGAACCATCAAACATAATTGAAGAGAAACCAGCTTCGATACAAGCTTTTGCGCCTTCGTATGAACCATGGTCAAGGTGAAGTGCAACAGGAACAGTGATGTTAAGGTCTTCAATCATTGCTTTAACCATATCAGCAACAGTTTTGAAGCCGCACATATATTTACCTGCACCTTCGGAAACACCGAGGATAACAGGAGAATTCATTTCCTGTGCAGTGAGGAGAATGGATTTTGTCCATTCAAGGTTGTTGATGTTGAACTGACCAACTGCATATTGGCCTGCTTTTGCTTTTGTGAGCATGTCTTTTGCGTTAACTAAAGGCATTTTAAACACTCCTATATAAAAATTTTTTATAAACTGTTTAAATATCTTCTTCCCTCAGATTGAGAACAAGTTCTTTTTTTGTGGGAACAAGCTTTGTATATTTAACACCTGCAGCGTCAAACATTCTTTTAGATGCTCTGGTAGAGGATGTTTCAGCATATTTATCAGAAAGATAAATTACTTCCTTAATACCGCTTTGTATAATTGCTTTTGCACATTCGTTGCAGGGGAAAAGTGCAACATAAATTCTACTACCGGCAAGGCTTCTGCCGCGGCAGTTGAGAATTGCATTGAGCTCTGCGTGGCAAACATAAAGATATTTTGTATCATAAGGGTCGTTTCCGCTTCTGTCCCAAGGGAATACGTTATCATCACAGCCTGCGGGAAAACCATTGTAGCCAACAGATAAGATTCTGTTTTCGTCGTTTACAATACAAGCACCAACCTGAGTGTTAGGGTCTTTGCTTCTTTCTGCACAAAGCATTGCTGCACCCATAAAAAATTCATCCCAGGAAATATAATCTTCACGCTTAGCCATAAAAACTCTCCTGCTCTTCACTAAAATCCAACTTACATTATACAATTAACTTGTGAAATTTTCAACATAATTTCACAAATTTGCATTAAAGAGCGAATTTTTTTGACGATTTAGGATATTCTTAACATGTATTTTCTAAAAAAGAAAAATAGAATCATAGAATTTTGGTATTATCATATAAAATGAAAATTTCTAGGAGAAAAAATATGGGTAAAGGATATTTTAAAAGAGTTCTCAGTATGTGCAAACCATGGGAGCTTGTATATTGGTGGATTTTAAGACTTTTAATGGTGGGCGGAATTATTCTTCGCCTTGTTGAAGCAGATGAATTAGGAATGTATCAGCCTATGCAGATGGCAGCAAACCTTTTGGGTATGTTTGCTTTTGAAATCTGTCAGGCTTTTCCTGCAAAAACATTCCCGCGTTATTTTTCCGCATATTTCCAGAATATTACCATTCTCGGATTTTTCTTGGCTTCATTTGGCGGGGCATTCCTCAACTTCTATTATATAATCCCTGCGTATGATAAGGCGCTCCATTTATTCGGCTGTATGGAAGCGGTGTTTATCAGCTATGAACTCATTTGTGCTATGCAGTTGAGAGACAAACTTGTAGTTCCTGCAAAATATATCACTCTTGGTGCTTTTGGTATTGCTTTTGTTTTTGCAGCAGGTTGGGAATTGTTCGAATTCACATTTGACCAGTGGTTTGGGGGAGATGCTCAGCATTGGAGCCTTGAACTTGCAATCAAGGAAGCAGGTGGATTGGAAAATCTCTTTATGCTTATTCCACTTGAACCGGAACGTCTTGAAGCCAGATTTGCAATTATGGATACTATGGAAGATGCAATCTGTAATGCAATAGGTGCGGTTATTATGTATCTGATATTGAGAAAGAAACCTTACAGACATATGGGTAAGAACAATATCAACAAAATAATAGAAGAAGAATTGGCTAAAGATACCAAAGAAATCAAGAGTATATAAATATATATTGATTATTGGTAAAAAAAGTTTTATAATTTGTATGTATAATAATAAGGAGGAGATCCTAATGTCAAAAAAAGTATTGGCAGTTGTACTGTCACTTATTCTTGCTTTTTCGATAGTTGCAGTTCCAGTTGGTGCAGCGGATGTAGCAGTGGCTGATTTCAACATCGAAAACGTATTCAACACATTCATTGATAAACTCATCTCTTTTGTTCTCACATATCTGAACAAGTTCTGGCCCGGATATGAAGACCAATGGGTAACAGAAGATGAGTACGTTCCCGAGTATTTCTATACCGGTGAAGAAACCTTTGATAAAGAGGTTGCTGAAGACGCAAAGTGGAAAATGGGTTATTCCGGTGCATCACTTCTTGATGGTATTGATGTAACAAGCGGTGATTATTTCCTTGCAGGTACTCTTGAACCCATTGTAGGTCGTGTTCCCGTAAGAGTTATTGATGACCAGAGAGTCCGTGTTTATGCAGTAACAGACGGCGTAAGCGGTGTTGTTATTCAGGCTGTTATCGACGGTTTTGGCCTTTCTCGTGGTGATGTTCAGATTATCCGTGAAAGAATGGCAGATTTTGCAGCAGATAACAATGTTATTGCAATCAATGTTTCCGTTCTCCATCAGCACTCCTGTATCGACACTCTCGGTATGAACGTTCCTCTTGCACAGGCACTTCTTTTAAATACTGGTAATGCTGCTGTCGGTGGTCTTCTTGAAGACCTTAAAGTAGAAAAGAACCAGGAATTTATGGAAAATCTTTTCGAAAAAACAGTTCTCTCTATGAAGAGAGCGGTAAAGAATATGAAACCCGGTGAGCTTTCTTATGGTTCAGCTGATATTGGCGAACTTATTTACGACAAACGTGAGCCTAAGGATTTCGACCCCAACATCAACAGACTTCGTTTTGTTCCTGATGATGGTACAGCAGAGATCTGGGTTCTTGAAGCAGGTATTCACTGCACAATGCTTGGTGCAGGTCCTGATGAGCTTACAGCTGACTTCCCTTACTATGTTGAAAGAAAACTCAAAAGTGAAGTTGAATCAGGTGTGAATGTAGTATATGTTCAGGGTGCTGAACTCGCTATCACAACAGATTGCGATTCACTTAATTTACCCGAAGATATGGACGGCGTGGACAGAATGATTGCTTACGGTGAAGCAATTGCAGAAAGAGTTCTTGCAATTGATAATGATGTTGAGCTTGATCCTGTTCTTAACATTAAAATGCAGGAAGTTCGTCTTAACGTTACAAACGAAATTCTTACTCTTGCATCACGTGAAGATGTTCTTAATCCCGTTATTGTAAAAACTGCAGATGATTATCAAATGATAACAGAAATCGGTTATATGGAGCTTGGTAACAAAGTTGCTATCTTCCTTTGCCCCGGTGAATTTGATCCTCTCCTCATTTACGGTGGTCCCGAATCAGGCGATGCTGCTTGGTACGATGAAGAGTGGGGTTATGCACCTCTTAAAGAGTTCACAGATTGTGAATATGTAATGGTTTATGGTCTTTGTAATGACCAGGCAGGTTATGTTCTCAGAGATAACGAGTATCATTCAATGTTCACAGAGAACGAAGAAATCAACGTTATTTCCGATACAGCAGGTTCAACATTCACATTGGCATTCGTTGATCTTGTTGAATCTACAAATGTAGCTGCTTAATTGTAGTGAATTAACCCTCCGCTTTTGCGGAGGGTTTTTGTTTTTATTCGTAGTCTTTTATTGTTTGTCTATTTACAAAAAATACTGTAATATGGTATACTATAATATATATAATTATACCCGTATGGGTTTGAAAGGCGAGTTTTAATGGAAAGAAAAAGCGGTGTGCTTTTGCATGTGTCATCTCTTTGGGGTGAATATTCTTGCGGTGGATTCAGTGAATCTGCAAAAGAATTTGTTGACTTTCTTTTGGAAAGTGGTTTTTCATATTGGCAGGTGCTTCCTTTTGGACTTGTGGATGAATGCAACTCGCCATATAAGTCCTATTCAACATTTGCAGGCAATCCGTATTTTGTGGATTTGAAAAAGCTTTATGATGAAGGTCTTTTAACTGATGAAGAGTTAAGTGCTGCACGTCAAAAAACACCATATTCCTGTGAATTCGGAAGATTAAGAGAAGAAAGAGTTAATCTTCTTATAACTGCTTCAGGTCGTGTGGATGACAACCATAAAAAGGAAATAAATCAATTTATTGAAAATAATAAGCACCTTAAAGATTTTTGTGTTTTTATGGCACTTAAAAAAGCTAACCAAAATAAAGAATGGACTCTTTGGAAAGATGATACTTATAGCGAAGATATTGAATTCGGTTGGCGTTTTATTCAGTACAAGTTTTTTACACAATGGGAAGAGATAAAGAAATATGCAAATTCAAAAGGCGTGAAAATTATTGGCGATGTACCTATTTATGTTTCTTTTGATTCATCGGATGTGTATTTCAATAAAGAGTTGTTTCTTGTTGATGACAACAATAAAATGACCGATGTAGCAGGTGTACCACCAGATTATTTCGCAGAGGACGGTCAGCTTTGGGGGAATCCCTTATACGACTGGTCCAAAATGGAAAAAGAAAATTTTAAATGGTGGAAGGACAGAGTTTCTTCTTACCTTCAGCTTTTTGATGGTATAAGAATTGACCACTTCAGAGCGTTTGAAAGTTTTTGGGCAGTGGATGGTGAAGCAAAAACTGCCAAAGAGGGTAGATGGATTAAAGGGCCCGGAATGAAGCTTATAAATGCAATAAAAAGTGTTTCTGAAAATAAACTCATAATTGCCGAGGATTTGGGTGACATAACAGAAGAGGTTATAGAGCTTGTTGAAAAAAGCGGATTCCCGGGTATGAGAGTTTTTCAGTTTGGTTTTTTTGGTGGCGATACACCTCATAAGCCACATAATTACATAAATAATTGTGTTGCATACTCAGGAACTCACGATAATAATACACTTCTGGGTTATTTGTGGGAAACACCCGTTGATCAGAAAAATGAAATTATGCATTATTGTGTTTGTGACGAAAACCAGTGGAACGAAAAAGGTTGTAAGGCTATAATCAGAACTATTATGGCAAGTAATGCGGGTCTTGCAATTTTCCCTGTGCAGGATTTATTGGGCTATGGAAATGACACCCGACTTAACGTTCCGGGTAGGGCAGAAGGTAACTGGCTTTACAGAATAACCAAAGACCAGCTTAATCTGATAAACAAAGAAGAATTGAGAGAATTAAATAAACTTTATGGCAGGTAAAAATATGGCAGATTTAAAAAATATAACCTTATATCTACTTGATATGGACGGAACAGTCAATCTGGGCTATGACCCTATTGATGGTGCAAAGGAATTTCTTTGCACACTTAAGCAGCAGGGGAAAAACTTTATTTTCCTTACAAATAATTCCTCTAAAAATGCTATGGATTATGTTGAAAAAATGCGTTCGCTGGATTTCCCTTGCGAATTAGAAAACGTTTTCACATCTGGTATGGCAGCAGGAATGTTTTTGCAAGAAAAGAAGAAGGATTCTGTTGTTTATGTTTGCGGAACGGAATCACTTAAAAAAGAGCTTGGAAAATATGGTGTGAAAATCAGTGAAGATGGTGTTGGTGCAGATACCGTTCTTTTAGGTTATGATACAGAGCTCGATTACAAGAAAATCCGTATAGTTTGTGACCTTCTTGATGCTGGTGCAGATTATTATGCAACAAATATAGATATGGTTTGTCCGATTGAAGGTGGAAGATACCTTCCTGATTGCGGCAGCTTTGCAGATATGTTTGAAAACGCTGTTAAAAGAAGACCGGTATTTTTAGGTAAGCCTGACAGAACAATGATAGATATTCTCGCTAAAAGAGAAAATGTACCATACGAAGAAATAGCTATGGTTGGAGACAGAATTTATACTGATGTTAAAACAGGTATAAATGCAGGTGTAACCTCTGTTCTTGTTCTTTCCGGAGAGACTACAATGGAGGATTATGAGAATAGTGATGTAAGACCTGAATATGTTCTTGATTCTGTAAAAGATATTTTAGAAGCTATTAAATAAAGGAGAAAAACAGATGTTTAAAAAAATTGTTATAATTTTTACAGTAGTTGCAATTTTGTGCTCAGTAATGTCTGTGGGTTTTGGTGCTACTGCTTCTTATACTAATGATATTGTATATGGTGATGCTGACGGAAATGGGACACTTGATACCCAGGATGCACGTCTCGCTCTTAAAATAGCGTCAGGCATAGTTAATTTAGAGAATGACAACCAATTGAAATGCCTGGATATAAATAATGATGGCCATATTACAGTTTTTGATGTCCGTCAGATTCTTCGCGGTGTAGCAGGGGTGGTGATTCTCCAGCCGTCAGGAGCGTTCAGTGGTTTTGATGGAGGAACAATTTTCAAAACAGAAGATGACCTTGTATTGTTCCATAATGCAGTATTAAACAGAATAAAGGTAACCACAGAGGATTCTAATTACTTTGCAGCATCTATCGTAAAAGCAGAAAATGATGAATTAGTGAATTTTGATATTAAAGAAATTGAAATTCCTGCATTCAATTTTGGCACAAGTGCTGAGAGTATAGCAAATCTGGTTAAAGATAATATTATTGAGGACGATAATACCAATACAACAACCACAATTCCTTATGGCGAAACTGATTTTGAGTTAATGTCTGTTGAGGGTGAAAATTATGTTTCAGATTTGACTTCTTCAGATGTTTTTGGCTCAAAAGCAAGTTTTGATGCTGATACCAATAAGATTACAATAGAAATCGCTCTTCCTGATGCTGAAATAGATTTGGTGGAAGAATCCGCTTATGCTAAGATTCTCAATGCAGAAAAATTGCTGGAAGAACAGGATAGTACTATATTTAAAATAATAGGTGGAACTAAAGATACCTATATGTTAAGGCAGTTGAAAAACTGCGTTATCAAAACAGTTGTTGATGCAACAACCGGAAATGTGCTTTCTTATGAAATTACATTTGAATCAAGTGTATATATTTCACAGGCAAGTTTAGGAAGCAGTTCATTCACCCTTGCCAAGCTCAAAGGTGTTGAGTATAAAAAGGTGCATACTATTGTTTATGATGATTTCCAGTGGCCTGTAAAATAAATAGTTTGGAGGATTTAATATGAAAAAATATGTTCTCGCTCTCGACCAGGGTACAACAAGCTCAAGGGCAATTGCATTTGATAAAAAAGGCAGAATTGTTTCAAAAGCACAGTATGAATTCGAGCAGATATATCCCAACACGGGTTGGGTAGAGCACAATCCTTATGAAATCCTCGATTCTCAGCTTCGTGCACTTTCTGCTGCTATTGATTATGGTAGAATTGACCCGAAAGAAATTGCAGCAATAGGTATTACAAACCAAAGAGAAACAACAATTCTTTGGGATAAGGAAACAGGTAAGCCCGTTTATAATGCAATAGTATGGCAGTGCAGAAGAACTGCGGCTATTTGCGAAAAACTTAAAGAAAATGGCCTTGAAGACTATGTTAAGGAAAAAACCGGTCTTCTATTGATGCCTATTTCAGTGCAACAAAAATAAAATGGATTCTCGATAATGTTCCGGAAGCAAGAACTCTTGCTATGGATGGCAGACTTCTTTTTGGTACTGTTGAAACATGGCTTATCTGGAACTTAACAAATAAAAAAGTGCATATTACCGATTATAGTAATGCTGCAAGAACAATGCTTTTTGATATCGAAAAGCTTTGTTGGGACGAGAAGCTCTGTAACGAGCTTGGAATCCCTATGAGCATACTTCCTGAGGTAAGAGAATGTAGCGATGTTTATGGCTATGTTTCCGAAGATGTGCCCGGACTCAAATCCTTGGCAGGCGTTCCTATTTCAGGTGCTATTGGTGACCAGCAGGCAGCGTTATTCGGTCAGGCTTGTTTTAACGCAGGTCAGACAAAAAATACATATGGTACAGGTTGCTTCCTTCTTATGAATACAGGTGATAAGCGTATTCACTCAAAAAATAACCTTATTGAGGGTATTGCTTGGGGTATCAATGGTAAAGTTATCTATGACCTTGAGGGTAGTGCTTTCAATGCGGGTTCCGTTATTAAATGGCTTCGTGATGAGTTAAGACTTATTTCTGAACCAAGTGAATGTGACTTCCTTGCAGAAAGCGTAAGGGATTCTAATGGTGTTTATCTCGTTCCTGCTTTTACAGGTCTGGGTGCCCCTTATTGGGATATGTATGCAAGAGGTTGTATAATGGGTATCACAAGAGGTGCTAACAGAGCTCATTTTGCAAGAGCGGTTCTTGAAAGTATTGCTTTTCAGGTTACTGACCTTGTTGAAGCTATGTCAAAGGATAGCGGTATTTTAATGAGCGAAATGCGAGTTGATGGCGGTGCTTCTGTAAGTAATATTCTTCTTCAGATTCAGGCTAATCTTACCTCTTCAAAGGTTAATCGTCCCAAACTCGTTGAAACAACTGCCCTTGGTGCTGCATATATGGCAGGTCTGGCAGTTGGATTCTGGAAAGATTTTGATGAAATCGAGCGCGTTCGTGAAGTGGATAGAATCTTTATTCCAACAGTTGACGGAGAAACAAAAGATAAAATGCTTGAGGGATGGCATAAAGCAGTTGAGCGTTCACGCAATTGGGAAGAAATATAATTTCCTCATATCGCAGTATATTTGCGTTTTGTTCGTCTCGCAGTACCTTTGTACAGCTTCGCCTCACAATTCCGCAAATTTACTACAATCTGAGAAAATTCTTTTCGATGTATTTTTTATTTGTTTAGTGGTTGCTTTCGCAATTCCACGAATCTGACATACTCAAAGAAAATTATTGTTTTATTTTTTTATCGGCTTGCCCCGATATTTTGCATTTTGCATTCTGCATTCTGCATTTACACAGGTGTAATTATGAATTTAGAAATTTTAATAATATTATTCGGTGCATTGACTGTTGCACTTTCAATTGTTTGCATTTTTCTCGTTCTTTCTTTGAAGAAAAACAAAAATAATGATGCTATTTATGAAGAGTTTCGCCGTAACCGTGAGGAAATGGCGAGAGCGGGTAAAGAATCACGTGAAGAAACTACCGCGTCTCTTGGAAAAATAGAAGATAAATTAAGTCAGATGCTTAAAGAAAATTATCAGAGCAGAATTGACTTAACTGAAAAAATTTCTGCATCATTAAAATCTATTCAGGAGCAGAATATTCAAAGCTCTGAAAGACAGTCA
This sequence comes from Acutalibacteraceae bacterium, assembly GCA_045576915.1. GTDB lineage: Bacteria > Bacillota > Clostridia > Oscillospirales > Acutalibacteraceae > DTU089. The sequence continues at coordinate 7,175 of JAZNHK010000091.1, read as the reverse complement.
AAGGTAATCGGAGAGTCTATTTCAAAGATGCAGGAAAGTAACGAAAAGAAGCTTGAAGAAATGCGAGTAACTGTTGATGAAAAGCTTACTGCAACGCTATCAACTCGCCTTAATTCTTCATTTAAAACCGTTTCCGAACAGCTTGAAAATGTTTATAAATCTCTTGGTGAAATGAAAGAGCTGTCTCAGGGAGTTACATCAAATGTTACTTCTCTTAACAGAATTCTTACCAATGTAAAAGCCAGAGGTACTTGGGCAGAGGTTCAGCTTGAAGCGATCCTTGACCAGACTATTCCCGGTCTTTATGTCAAAAATTATTCACCGAAAAATAATAGCGAGCATGTTGAATTTGCTATTCGTTTTCCAAATAGCGATAAAAAAGGCGAGGATGTGTATTTGCCTATTGACTCTAAATTTCCTTTGGAGGATTATGTTCGTGTTTGTGATGCGGCAGACAGGGCTGACCCGGATGGTTTGCAGATTGCAAGAAAGGCTCTCGAAGACAGGGTATTAGCCGAGGCAAAGGATATTAAAAAATATATCGTTGTTCCTCAGACTACGCCATTCGCAGTCCTTTACCTTGCAACAGAAGGACTGTATGCAGAAATTGCATCATCAAAGAGCGGTATTGCAGAAAAATTACAAGCTCAGAATGTTATGATTGCGGGGCCATCTACAATAACGGCTCTCCTTAATTCCTTTGCAATGGGCTTTAAGGCGATGGCAATAAATGAGAAGGCTGACGAAGTAAGAAAGCTTTTAGGTGCGGCAAAAACACAGTACGAAACATTCGGAAATGTTCTTGAAAAAGCAAGAAAGAAAATCGACGAGGCAGGAAAATCTCTTGATGAAGCCCGTCACAGAAATGATATTATTCAAAAGAAGCTTAAAGGCGTTGAAGCTCTTGAAACAGGGGTTGCAGGCGAAGTGCTTGAAATAGCTGAATATACTGAATAAAAAGAAAATGTTGGATTCATTTGAATCCAACATTTTTTATCATTTTCATTTGTTCCTTTAAGTGATTATTTTCACCCCTAAAGAGACCAATAATAAAAACCGCTACTTATAACAAGTAGCGGTTTGTTTGTGTGAATTGGAAATTATCCTCTTGAACCCTGGATGATGCTGAGAAGCATATTGATATAATCAAGAATTACGCGGAAGAAGTGGTAATCAGCAAATTCAACATTGTAGTCTGCTGAACCATGGTCAACTCTTACAAGCTTTGTTCCACAATCTGCACAGTAGTTGGATTCTGTACCATTTGCGAAGAAAGTCTGGTCATTGTTAGGTGTCCAAGCTTCGGGATCTTCAACCCAGTGGGGCTGAGCATCATGTGTTTCACCACAACCTTCGCAAACGATTGCGTGGTAGCCGGGTTTATTTTCTGAATATTTGTCAGTTGTGATGCTAACATAGCCAGAAGAGAATTTATGCTCAACGTTGATGGGCACTTTGCAAATTTGCTCGCCATTAAAATCAATAGCAACCAATGAATCGCCGTAAGCTAATTTTTCTTTGTTTGAGGGAGTGAAGGAGAACATATAATCATTTTTTTCACTGTATGTGAGTGTTGTGGATTCACCTGTTGTTGTTGTGATAGCGAGAACAAGACCAGAGGGATCAAAACATTCTGTATCTGTATAGTCTTTCTTGGTGGGTTTGCTGATTATTTCCATCGAAGCGATTGCAGGAAATTCAGGAACGTCACCTGCAACAGAAAAGTTAACAGGAAGGAGAACGCTTGAAAGAGCATCGTCAACAGGACCAAGACCGATTGTAAGAGGTTCTGAGAAACCAACAACATCAATAGTATATTCAAGAACACCAAAAACTTTGGGGTCGGAAACTATAATTTCAGAGTTGATTGTAAGAAGAACGGGTGTAGGATCAGGCAACTTTTCTTCGCCATCTTGAATGTTAGCGTTATGTTCTTTTACTTTTGCAACATCTTCTTTAAGAAGATCGAAAATAGCGAAAAAAGCAACAGGATCTGTAACATAGTTAGCTGTAATAGTTTCAGATTCGATATTTGTGTATGTTGCAATAACATCAACCATCTTTGCTGTAACAGCTTCTGTAACATCAGCGTTACCACCATCAAGTGAAGATATTTTTGAATAATCAATATTGAGTGTTGCAGAGAAAGTTGAGGGGTCAACTGAAACATCAGTGTTGAGCGTGTATGATGCAGAAGCTTCATACACAACAGGAGCAGCGAAAACAGAAACGCTCATTACAGAAAAGAGCATTACAACTGCGAGTAATAATGAAAGGATTTTTTTGCTTTTCATATTAAATCAATCCTCCTTGATTAAGAAATGCTAGAAAAAGCTTGGATTAAAGAAACTAAAATGCTGTAAATGTATCCAATGATTTCTGCCTCAAGTTCAGTTAAGCTTTCTGTATCAAAAGCTGTAATGAATTTTTCTGAACCGGGGATAGAACGAGTTACCTCAGCTTTACAATCTAAGCAAACACCAGTTTCGGTCTGCAATGTAAAGAAACCGCCGTCATCGTTGGGGATATACTCGGGAACATTATGTGCTTCAAATTCGTGGAGCTGACCGCAACCGATGCAGAATTTACCGTGGCCATTGTCGATAGCAACAAGCTCATCAAGAATATGATCAACAGAAATTGTAACAGTACCTACGGGAGCATTGTTGTAGTAAACAACAACTTCAGTTGTGTCAACTGTAACAAGCTCGTTGAGAGCGGGCTCGAAACGGAAAGCACTATCGCCGGGAGTGTATGCGATTTCGTCGCCATCATAGCTGATTACAATGCCAATGGGATTAAAATATTCAGCATCAGTATAGTTTGTTTTTACAGGACCTGAGATAATACCATCAGCAGCGAATGAAGATACCGCCAAAGGCATTACAAGCATAACAACTGTCAGAATGACAGCTAAAGCTTTTTTTGTTTTCATGATAATTTCCTCCAAAATATCTTAATATGTGATAACATTATAACACAGATATTGCCAAATGTAAATACACAAAATATAGTTATATTATTGTATAATAGCACAAATGTAGTGTTTATGCTTTTGTTGCGGAAAATAAGAATTTAATATGTTGACGAAAACACAGTAAAAATATATAATATTTGTGGTGATAAAAATGTTGATTAAAGGCTTTCAAAAGCTTACTTTATTAGATTTTCCGGGTAGGACAGCGTGCACTGTTTTTACAGGCGGATGTAATATGCGTTGTCCCTTTTGTCATAATGCTCTGCTTGTTACTGAAATGGACAATAGTTGTTTTGAAGAGAGTGAGATTTTTGAGCATTTAGAAAAAAGAAAAAATGTTTTAGATGGTATTGCCATTACAGGCGGAGAGCCGCTTTTACAAAAGGATATAGAGAGATTTTTGTATGAACTCAAGGAAACCGGTATTGCGATAAAGCTGGATACAAATGGTTGTTACCCCGAAAAGCTGGAGGGCATTCTGGAGTTGGGGCTTGTTGACTATGTGGCTATGGATATAAAAAATTCTCCTGAAAAATATGGTGCGACTGTAGGTGTTGAAAATTTTGACATTACACCAATTGAAAAAAGTATAGAAATTCTAAAAAATAGTGGAATTGATTATGAATTCAGAACCACCATTACATCAGATTTTCATACAATAGAGGATATTGAAGAAATATCAGAATGGATTCAAGGGGCAAAGCGTTATTTCTTGCAGAATTTTGTGGACTCCGGTCATCTTATTGATAGCTCCTGCAAAGGCGTAAGCAAGCAAACTATGTACGAAATGCTTGAAAAGGCAAAAAAGTTTGTTCCTGAGGCACAAATCAGAGGAATTTAACAAAATTTAATTTCAAGATATGCCACAATATATTGTTATCATACACAATATGTTGTGGTGTCATTTTTCTTTTTTGGAATATCGACAAAATAATACACAAAAAGACAGGCAAATAACTGTGAATATTTACTATATTTTCACAAAAAGCGAACAATATCTTGTGTTCTTCTCGGAAAGTTCTCGGAAATAAACACAAGATATTGTGTTTTATATGTTGACAAAATGCAACATATCTGCTATTATCATTTACGGTCGCTTAAGGTGGAAGTGTATTGACCTTAAGCAAGCTTGAAAATGAAATTTATGAAAGAGGGAGAATTATGTATCAGGTAATTAAACGTGATGGCAAAATTGCAGATTTTAACATTGAAAAAATTGCGATTGCTATCAAACAGGCTTTCGAAGCATGTAACAAACAGTATAACGATAATATCATTGATTTTCTTGCACTCAAAGTAACCGCTAACTTTGAACCCAAAATCAGCAACAATCTTGTTGCAGTTGAGGATGTTCAGGATAGTGTTGAATCTGTTCTTGTTCAGGCAGGTTATGCAGATGTTGCTAAGGCATACATTCTTTACAGAAAGAATCGTGAAAAAATCCGTAATATGAAATCAACAATCCTTGACTATAAGGATCTTGTTGACAGCTATGTTAAGGTTACTGACTGGCGTGTTAAAGAAAACTCCACAGTTACTTATTCAGTAGGTGGTCTTATTCTTTCAAACTCCGGTGCTATTACTGCTAACTACTGGCTTTCTGAAGTTTATGATGAAGAAGTTGCTAATGCTCATCGTAGCGGTGATCTTCATATCCACGACCTTTCAATGCTCACAGGTTACTGTGCAGGTTGGTCTCTTAAACAGCTTATTCAGGAAGGCCTTGGTGGTGTTCCCGGTAAGATTACCTCTGCTCCTGCAAGTCACCTTGCAACACTTTGCAACCAGATGGTTAACTTCCTCGGTATTATGCAGAATGAATGGGCAGGTGCTCAGGCTTTCTCATCATTTGACACATACCTTGCTCCCTTTGTTAAGGTTGATAACCTTGACTATAAGCAGGTTAAAAAATGCCTTGAATCCTTCATTTTTGGTGTGAATACACCTTCTCGTTGGGGTACTCAGGCACCTTTCTCAAACATCACTCTTGACTGGACTGTTCCTGCAGACCTTAAAGATATGCCTGCTATTGTTGGCGGTAAGGAAATGGATTTCACTTACGGCGATTGTAAGAAAGAAATGGATATGGTTAACAAGGCTTTCATCGAAATTATGATTGAAGGCGATGCTCACGGCCGTGGCTTCCAGTATCCCATTCCCACTTATTCTATCACCAGTGATTTTGACTGGTCAGAGACAGAGAACAACAAGCTTCTCTTTGAAATGACAGCAAAATATGGTACACCTTATTTCTCAAACTATGTTAACTCCGATATGGAGCCCAGTGATGTTCGTTCAATGTGCTGCAGACTTCGTCTTGACCTTCGTGAGCTCCGCAAAAAGAGCGGTGGCTTCTTCGGTAGTGGTGAAAGCACAGGTTCTATCGGTGTTGTAACAATCAACCTTCCCAGAATTGCATATCTTTCAGAGGATGCTGAAGAATTCTACAGAAGACTCGACAAGCTTATGGATATTGCTGCTCGTTCACTTAAAGTTAAGAGAGATATTATCACAAAGCTTCTCGAAGAAGGTCTTTATCCTTACACAAAGAGATACCTTGGTACATTTAATAACCATTTCTCAACAATCGGTCTTATTGGTATGAACGAGGTTGGTCTTAATGCAAAATGGCTCCGTAAGGATATGACTCACAAAGAAACACAGGAGTTTGCAAAAGACGTTCTCAACCATATGAGAGAAAGACTTTCTGACTATCAGGAGCTTTATGGTGACCTTTACAACCTTGAGGCTACACCTGCTGAGTCTACAACATATCGTTTTGCAAAGCACGATAAAAAGCATTATCCTGCAATTATTACCGCAAACGAAAACGGAACTCCCTATTATACAAACTCTTCACATCTTCCTGTTGGTTATACAGCAGATATCTTTGAAGCTCTTGATGCACAGGATGAACTTCACACCCTTTATACATCCGGTACTGTTTTCCACGCGTTCCTTGGTGAAAAGCTTCCCGACTGGAAAGCTGCAGCAGATATTGTAAGAAAAATTGCGTCTAACTACAGACTTCCTTACTATTCAATTTCTCCCACATATTCTGTATGTTGCAACCATGGTTATATTGCAGGTGAGGAATATTCTTGTCCTGATTGCGGTAATGACACAGAGGTTTATAGCCGTATCACAGGTTATTATCGCCCTGTTCAGAACTTCAATGATGGTAAAGCACAGGAATTTAAAGATAGAAAGGTTTACGATATTTTCAATTCCAGCCTTAAAAAAGAAGATAGAACAGTTGACCACGCTCATTGTGAATGTGGTTGCTCAGAAAAGACAGTTGTTGATGATACAGATGCAAAATTCGTTCTTTTTGCAACAAAAACTTGTCCTAAGTGCAAAATAGCTGCTCAGCTTCTCGAAAAAGCAGGTGTTGCTTACGAAAAACTTTTTGTTGAAGAAAATGTTGAACTTGCAACAGAATTAGGTCTTAAGCAGGCTCCTACTCTTGTTATCTACAAGGGAGATGTTGCAGAAAAAATTGCAGATCTTCCTGCAATTAAAACATTTATCGAGTCACTTTAATAAATAATGAAATGGGCTGTGAAAAACAAGTTTTTTACAGCCCATTTATATAAATGGAGTAGTTTATTATGTATGATATTATAGTAGTTGGTGCAGGTCCTGCGGGACTTACTGCAGCACTTTATGCTCTAAGAGCATCAAAATCTGTTCTTGTTATAGAACAATCAACATTTGGTGGACAGGTAACATTTTCACCTAAGATTGAAAATTATCCCGGTATACCTGAAATGAGTGGTAATGAATTTGCCGATAAGCTTTTAGACCAGGTGCTTTCGATGGGTGCCGAGGTTGAGATGGAAAAGGTTACAGGAATTTCAGACCAAGGGGCACACAAAACTGTTTTTGCAGGAAACAAGGCTTTTGAGTCAAAAGCAGTTATTATAGCAGTTGGTGTTCGTCACAGACAGTTAGGACTTACCAAAGAAAATGAACTTGTAGGTAACGGCGTTTCCTATTGTGCAGTTTGCGATGGTGCATTTTTCAAGGGTCAGACTGTTGGCGTTGTTGGTGGAGGTAACTCTGCTTTGCAGGAAGCTGTTCTTCTTTCTGATTTGTGTGAAAAGGTATATGTTCTTCAGAATCTTCCTTACCTTACTGGTGAAAAGAAGCTTGTTGATATTCTTGAAAGCAAAGATAATGTTGAGTTTATTATGGA
>JAZNHK010000090.1:0-7678 GCA_045576915.1 Acutalibacteraceae bacterium | reverse complement strand
GTTCTTTTTGAACGAGGATTTTTACTTATTCACTATTAACTATTCACTCTTCACTAATTACACTTTCATACAACACCAATCGTATAACCAACTCCTGATTTTATACAAAAAAGCTTAATATGTATCAAAAGTTTCACATTTTGTTTTTATAAAATATAAAAAACCATCAAATTGTTCTTTGGATTCAAAACAAGAAACAGGCAACAAATATGCTGCAAGGTTACTTATATGGATATAGATTACTTTATTATCAACAATGCTTATTCTTTCAATTGAAGAATATTTCTGTTCATTCCTGTTTTCAGGTGTGGTTTCAACCAAAACATCCTCATAAAACTCTAAAACAGATTCAGGTGAATAAGCCATTTTTCCTCTTTTTTTCAAATTTCTCATTTGTTTTTTCAAAGCTCGAGCAAAAGTTTTTTCTAAAAACAATTGAGAAAAAACAAGAACTATAATTCCCAATACTAAAAACAGAACCCTTGCTATTCCTGAAAACCCACCCAAAATCAAGAAAACGCCAATCATAAACACACACATAATTGCAAGCAATATTCTGATAGTTTTCATTTGCCCTTTGCCATAATATGACTTCAAATTCAAAAACAAATTAAAATCCAAATAATCCTGTTCGCTCAAATTTACATTAAATTGAAATTTCATATTATACACACCTTATTAACATCCTTAAAGTTCAAAATAATAACATATTTTTCTGATCCATTGTAACATTATTAACATTCTAAAGTCAAGTTACCCTTAACTACAACCATAGGCCGCGTGTTCGAGAATATAACCACTCCGTTTAACAGATTTTCTGCTAAACGGAGTGGTTATATTTTAAGATTTATTTAATCACTGCATATTTAAAAATCTCTTTTGCTTCATCTTTGGTAAAGCCTGCAAGCTTAATAGCATAAATCTTGCTTAAATCTTCTTTGGATTGGAAAAACAAAAGATAGGTTTCGGTATTTTCTTCTGAGAGAATATAATGACCTGTTGCTACTGCTTTATCATTTTCGGAAACAATATAATGGGAATTGCCGTTACCCATCGGCAACACCGATATTGCCATAGCTGAATAATAGGTACAAGCTTTTGTATAATCCTCAAAGGAACAGAAAAGCTTTGTTTCCGGTGGGTCGCTTGAAAGGAAATCCTTTAACATTTTGTAATTATATGGTATTGAAATTTCAATACTATACCCATATTTCTCTATACCCTTTTTAGCAAAGGCATAAACTATGGGGTATTTTAAAGACTGGTTAAAATATTTTTTATGCTCATCTAATGTAGGAACAGGAACACCTTGATTTTCATCATAAATAACAATATTCTTACCTTTACCAAAATCAAGAATATATGTTCTTTCTGTCTTTTTCTCTTTATACGCCCCTATAGTTTTATCTATATACAAATCAAAATATTCGTTACTGTAATTGCTCTTTGCGTTTTCTCCGCTTTCAAAAGTTTCACAGGTTTCTGTTACTCCGCTATAATGACCTTTATCAAACTCAATTTTATATAACATCAACGGCACTTTAAGGAAAGCCAAAACGCCTAATAAGGTAAGAATCACTAAAAAGATTGAAACGGTTTTAATTACAGCTTTTTTCTTATCCTTTTTAAACATATTACCAACTCCCTTTATCAATTCTGTTGAATTGTCGTTTACAACTTTAATTTCGGGTTGATTTGTTAATTGCTCATATTCTTTATTGCATTCAGGACAAACTTCCAAATGATTTTTTATTATCTGTGTCGATTCCCTACTACAAAGCTCATCAATATAGAGCGGTAATAAATCTTTTATTAAAGAACAGTTTTCTTTACTCATTTTCACTCATCCTTTCCTCAATTTGTTTTTTTGCTCTGAAATATGTTACTCTTGCCCAGTTTTCTGTTTTTTCAAAAACATCTGCAATTGTTGAATACGGCATATCGCCCAACGTTTTCATATAAAAAACTTCTTTATAGGGCGTTTCCAATTTAACGGCTTCGTCTAAAATTCTTTTCACATTTTCATTTTTTATAACATTTTCCTCTATGCTGCCGTCTGCTACTAAATTGGGATAATCTGAAATATTTTCCGTTTGCTTTTTTCTTTTCGAGTTCAGGTAAATATTTCTTGCAATACTGCAAAGCCAGGTTTCAATTTTGCAGTCATTTTTAAATGAATCAATCTTTTTTATTGCATTATAAAAAGTTTCCTGAGTTATATCTTCTGCCATCGTTTCATTAAGGCACAAAGACAAAGCGTAACTTTTTACGTATTTATAATGCAGATTACACATTTTTTCTAAATCATCCAAAGCCGTCACCCCTTTCGTTATTTATTTTTTGTGTACCCTTTTTTGTATTTCAACTATTAGAAACACAAAAAGGCTTTTAATTACAAAAACATTCAAATTTATTTTTTATTGTAACATAAAAATCCGTTTAACAGAACAACTCTGCTAAACGGATTTTGTTTTTATTTATGCCCAAACTGCTGTTTCATTCGTTTTTCTTTTGAAAGAATTCTCTTTCTTAAACGTATGCTTTCAGGAGTTACTTCAAGGAGTTCGTCGTCACCAATAAATTCCATTGACTGTTCAAGTGAAAGAACTGTGTGAGGTACAAGTCGGAGTGCATCATCACTACCAGAAGCACGGGTATTTGTCATCTGTTTTTTCTTACAAACATTGCAAACAATATCTTCATTTTTGGCACATTCACCAACAATCATGCCCTCATAAACAGGAACACCGGGACCAACAAAAAGACGACCTCTGTCCTGAGTATTGAAAAGTCCATAACCTGTTGTTTCGCCTTTTTCGTGAACAACAATTGAGCCACGCTCACGCATCTGAATATCGCCCTTATATTCCTCATAACCTGCAAAAAGGTTATTCATAATACCGTTACCATTTGTATCAGTCATAAACTCTGAGCGATACCCGATAAGTCCACGAGCAGGGATTTTGAATTCAATATGAGTTGAACCGCCGTCACGGACATCCATATTTTCAAGCTCACCTTTACGTGAACCGATTTTTTCCATAACTGCTCCAACATAGTTTTCAGGTACTTCAACAATAAGGAGCTCCATAGGTTCTAAAAGCTCACCATTAGGACCTTTTTTATAAATAACCTGAGGGCGTGAAACCTGAAATTCATAACCCTGACGACGCATTGTTTCAATAAGAATTGAAAGATGCAGTTCACCACGACCGCTAACCTTGAAGGAGTCTGTGGTTTCTGTTTCCTCAACACGCATACTAACGTTTGTTTCAACCTCTTTAAAAAGACGTGCACGGATATTTCTTGATGTAACGAATTTACCCTCCTGACCTGCAAAAGGACTATCGTTAACCATAAAATTCATTGAAATTGTTGGTTCGTCTATTTCAACGAAGGGAAGTGCTTCAGGGAAATCCTTATCGCACGCAGTTTCGCCTATATTAAGCTCTGCAATACCTGAAACTGCAACAAGGTCACCCATTTTCGCTTCCTGACATTCAACACGGGCAAGACCTTCAAAAGTGTAAAGCTTAACTATTTTTGCGTTTGCCTGAACGCCATCTTTGTTGCAAAGAACAACCTGCTGACCAACCTTAACAGAGCCTCTTTCAACTCTGCCGACACCAATTCTGCCAAGATAATCATCATAATCAAGGCTTGAGAAAAGAAGCTGTAAAGGTCCGTTCATATCACCCTCAGGTGCATCAATATTCTCGAGAATAGAATCAAGGAGCGGTCTCATATCCCCATCTCTTGCATCTGCATCAAGAGATGCATAACCATCACGACCGGAAGCAAAAACAACGGGAAATTCAATTTGTTCATCATTTGCACCCAGTTCAATAAACAAATCAAGAACTTCGTCAATAACCTCCATAGGTCTTGCACCCGGACGGTCAACCTTATTTATAACAACAATTGCTTTTTTGCCCAATGCAAGTGCCTTTTTTAGAACAAAACGAGTCTGAGGCATACAACCTTCGAAGGCATCAACAAGCAAAAGAACACCGTCAACCATCATCATAATACGCTCAACCTCGCCACCGAAGTCAGCATGGCCGGGAGTATCCACAATATTGATTTTTACACCTTTATAATGAATACCTGTATTTTTTGAAAGAATTGTTATTCCTCTTTCTTTTTCAAGGTCGTTGGAGTCCATTACACGCTCATCAACCTGCTCATTAGAACGGAAAATACCGCTTTGATGCAGAAGCTGGTCAACCAGAGTTGTTTTGCCGTGGTCAACGTGAGCAATAATTGCTATATTTCTTATATCTTCTCTTCTATCCACTATTTCACCTTCAAATTGTTTTAAAAAATCCTTTTTTGAATTTCCACAATGATACTGATTATCATAAAAGATTTACGCCGTTTTCAGCACAGATTTTTTTCATTTCCTTGGGCCACAATGAAGCCTGTACCTCACCCACATGAAGCTTTCCGAGAATAAGCATACAAAGTCTTGACTGACCAATACCGCCTCCGATTGTTAAAGGTAATGTTCCGTTAAGAATTTCCTTGTGATAGTCAAATTCCCGTCTTTCATTCTTGCCTGATGCTTTAAGCTGATAATCAAGTGATTTTTCATCAACTCTGATACCCATTGAGGAAATTTCAAAAGCATCTTCAAGAACCTCGTTATAAATAATAATATCACCATTCAACTGCCAATCGTCATAGTCGGGTGCTCTGCCATCGTGTGGTTTACCACTCTTAAGCTTTTCACCGATTTTCATAACAAAAACAGTGCCGTACTCTTTCGCAATAGCTTTTTCTCGCTCTTTTGCAGTGCAATCAGGATACATATCCTCAAGCTCCTGAGTTGTTATAAAATGCACATTTCTTTCAATTTCCACATCAACAGTAGGAAATGCGTTTTTCACTGTCTCAAGAGTATCGCAAAGACAATCGATAATTTTTCTTACAGTTTCCTTGAGGTATTCCTCTGTTCTGTCCTCGCGGTTAATAACTCTCTCCCAATCCCATTGGTCAACATAAATTGAGTGAAGGTTATCCATTTCTTCATCGCGACGGATAGCATTCATATCAGTATAAAGACCCTCACCAGCATTAAAGCCATATTTCTTCAAAGCTGTCCTTTTCCATTTTGCAAGGGAATGAACAATAACAGCTTCACCCTCATCAGACATATCTTTTACATCAAATGAAACCGCTCTTTCAAAACCATTGAGGTCGTCGTTAAGTCCGCTTGATTTTGTAACAAAAAGCGGAGCAGAAATTCTTTCGAGGTTAAGTGATGCACAAAGATTATTCTGAAAAGTCTCCCTTGTGAGCTTTATAGCTTTTTGAGTATCTCTCATTGAGAGTGTTGACTTGTAGCCATCTTTTAATACGAGCATACATATACCTCCATAAATAATAAAAATAACTTAAAAATTATACCACTTTATTTAAATTTATTCAAGATTTTTGTTAATGCTTTTCATAGAAATTATATAAATTTGAATTAAAACTATTATTAAAATTGCCTTAAAAATTCTTAATTATTGAAAAAAGTTTATATTTTTGTTAATATTAAGACGGTGATATAATGAAATTTAAAAATGTGCTTATAGCCAGTGACTTTGACGGAACGTTAAAAAATGACGAGGGTTTAATTACACCTGACGTTATTGAAAAAATTCAATATTTCATAAAAAATGGCGGGTATTTTACAGTTTGCACAGGTAGAATACATCAGGGCTTCCATCTTTATAGTCCTGAATATATCAATGCACCTGTTCTTCTGGGTAACGGTGCTATGGCTTATGATTATGAAAAAGAAAAGGTTATTTTCAATGACGCCATCAGCGATGAAGGTCTATCTGCAATAAATGATGTACTAAAAAAATTTCCCGATATTTCCATTGAATTTTATAATTTCAATAAAGTTTGTGCAATTAACCTGAGTGAACATTCAGAACAGCATTTTACAAGTCAGGGAATAAAGTTTGAAATTATCAACACACCTGAGGAAGCACCTTTCCCCTGGACAAAGGTTATGATTGCCGCTCACGGATGTTCAAAAGAGGTTCAGTCAATTCTCGAAAAGCACCCCGAAATCAATTATCTTAAAACAACGGATAATTATGTTGAAATTCTCAAAAAAGGTGTTGATAAAGGCACCGGGCTTTTAAAGCTTGCAAAAGCCTTAGGTTGTGAACAAAAAGATACCTATGCTGCAGGTGATGGTTACAATGATGTAGAAATGCTTGTTGCTGCAAATGGTGGCTTTGTCCCTGAAAACGGTTCAGAGGAAGCTCTGTCAGTTGCGAAATATGTAACAAGATCAAACAATGATGGTTGCATAGCCCACGCTATTGAAATACTTGATGAAATATATTAAAAAGAGGGTATAAAAAACGATTGGTTTTTTATACCCTCTTTTGTGGGGATAAGAGCAAAAGGTGTATAACTAACAAAATGAGCCTCAAATTGTTTTATGCGGTCTGTGCTTTTTTACCTTCTCTTAAATTTTAGTCTGCTTTAATTTTCGCTTCCTTACCATCTTTAAGTAGTCGTCTGAGAGTTTCGGCATCATCATTTTTCATAGCATCACTGTATTTCTGAAGTTCGGTAATTATATTGTCAAGCTCAAATATAAGATTATCTTTATTATCAAGGAACAATTCCGTCCACATATTTTCATTGAGATACGCAACACGGGTTAAATCCTTGTAGCTACCAGCAGAAATACCTTTCCTTTCAATAGCAGATGGACTTTTAACAAAGGCATTTGAAACAACATGGGCAAGCTGAGAAGTAAAAGCAATAAGCTTATCGTGTTTTTGTGGAGTCATAACAGATACTCTACCAAACCCTAACTTCATAATAACTTCTCTTGCGTTAGCAAGTATCAGAATATCCTCATTTTCCTTTGGGGTTAAAACAAATGGTGCATTATAAAACATTGTGTCTTTCGAATTTTCAAACCCCGAAAATTGCGTACCTGCCATAGGATGACCGCCAACAAAAGAGAAGCTGTGTTTATCTGCAATCTCAAAACATTTTTCGCAAACAGAACGTTTTACACCTGCACAATCAATAACTGTTGCACCCTCCTTAAATATACTAGCCTTCGTTTCAACAAAATCAATAACAGCTTCAGGGTAAAGAGGAATAAATATATAATCACAGGTCGCAATTCTTTTATCGGTTAATTCACCATCAATACTATTCTCTTTAATCGCATTTTTAACAGTACCAGAGTCTATATCATAGCCATAAACCTTAAAATTTGTATATTTCTTTGCAGATTTTGCAATAGAACCACCAATAAGACCTAAACCAACTACACCAATATTCATAAAAATTCCTCCAAAGAATAAAAAATTCAAAATAACAAACAAAAATCCCTTGCAGTGATTATACTGCAAGGGATAAATAAACGACTAAAAACAGCAGCACAAATCACTATTACTTATTTAGTTAAGTAATAGTAATAATAGTATGTAACTGCGTTAAACTGTTTCATAACCGTTTTTCCTCTCATTTTTTCTAAATAGTAGCACTAAAAAGTATATTTGTCAATGTTTTTATTTAAATAAAAATAAAAAAGTCGGAACTTAATCCGACTTTGGTTTTTATATACCCTGAAAACTGAATAAAGATAAAGCGAAGAAACAAACGAAATGGTCAAGCCCTCGACCTATTAGTACTGCTTAGCTGAACA
>JAZNHK010000089.1:0-2480 GCA_045576915.1 Acutalibacteraceae bacterium | reverse complement strand
CGTTAAATACATCGGTGAAATGAGAAGATACTTAGGAAACGTTACTTTCAAGTTACAAGGTAACGAAAACATAACTAATGTTGAAAAAATATATAATGATTTATTTAGCAGATACCCTACACTTTCTTGTACAAAAGAAGATGTTGAAGCGGTGTTTGAAATAATAAAAGAAACCTACATAAAAAAAGGTAAGCTTTTAGTTTGTGGAAATGGTGGCAGTGCTGCCGATAGTGCTCATATCGTTGGTGAGCTTATGAAGGGTTTTATGTTAAGCAGAAAGCTTCCCGAAACAGAAAAAAATAAATTTACAAATTCTGAAATTGCAGATGGACTTCAAGGTGCTTTACCTGCAATTTCCCTTGTGGGTGAATCTGCTTTAATGACCGCATTTTGCAATGATTGTTCACCTGACCTTGTTTTTGCTCAACAGGTTTATGGTTTGATGAACGAGAACGATACACTTTTGTGTCTTTCAACCTCGGGCAATTCGAAAAATGTTGTTTTCGCTGCTCAAACTGCAAAAGCGAAAGGCGGAAAGGTTGTTTCAATAGTAGGGGAGAAAGGCGGTAAGCTTTTCGAACTTTCAGATGCGACTATCAAACTACCCTCGCAGATAACTCCTGAAATTCAGGAATATACCTTACCAGTATATCACGCAATTTGTGCAATGTTAGAAGAAGATTTCTTCGGTGAATAAAAATGACCGCGTTACTTTTCTAATGAAAGTAACGCGGTCATAATATTTAATTCTTATTTCTTTTCTTTCTTGGGTTTCATAAGGAGCATGCCCACTGCCATAATTACTGCGAAAACGATAAGGTAGAAGAATACAGGACAAGTAAAGGGCTGACCAGCTTCTTTAGCAGCAATGTAGGGAGCGTAGCCGTGTGAATAAAGTGCTGCAAATACCATAAAGGCAGAACCGATAATACCAAGAGCGGGAAGAACAAATCTCTTGATAGCAGGAAGGCCTTTTTCTTTTCTCATGAACTGAATGAACATGGGAATGTAAAGACCGTAAATTGTGATAATGGGAAGCTCAGAAGAGTCAAAGCTGAATTTACCGAACCAAGGTGTTGTAAGGTTTGCACCATAGAAATATACGAGCCATGCTGCAACGATTACAAGACCAACAATACAAGAATTGGAAGGCATACCTGAACCTGCATCAACCTGTTTCATAAGGTTAACCTTGGGACCCATATCACGAACTGCAAGAGAATAGAAACCACGGATACAACCGATAAGAAGACCGTTAAGTGTACCGAGGCAGGAAACTGCAACGAAGAGATTGAGGATGTTGCCGAAAACATTACCGAAAACAGTAACGAATGCAGGAGCAGTACCTTCGTCAATAAGTGTCTGAACGGGAGCACCACCTGCAACGCCTATGTAGTAGAAGAGGTAAATAGCAATAATGATAATACCGCCTAAAACAAGAGCGATGGGGAGATTTTTCTTGGAGTTTTTGATTTCGGAGTTAATTGATGTAGCAAGAATCCAACCTTCATAAGCAAAAGCAGTAGCAACAACCGCACCAAAGAGAGGTGAGAAATTACCTGTACCTGTACCGAAGTTAGAAGCGAGGATTGATGTGGATTCACCTGCGAAATTGTGAGTCAAGCCGTAGATTGTACCAACAACTGCCATCAAAAGAAGGGGGATAAGCTTGATGAATGTTGCACTGATTTGAAGCTTACCTGCAAGCTTTGAAGAAAGTGTGTTAACTGCGAAAACAAAAACAAGAATAAAACCTGCTAAAAGGAAGGTTTCGGAGCTTGTAACGGGGTTGCCGTTAAGCTGTAAATCGGGGTTAACAGATGTTAAGAAAACGAGGAAGTATCTTGCAGTAAGCCAAGCAAGAACGGATGTCATAGCAGGTGTGTAAATAACTGTTGAGAAGAATCCCATAAAGTATGCGTATTTACTACCTATTGTTGCTTCCGCATAGTCAACCAGACCATTAACCTTCTCGTAACGTTGAGCCATAACGCAGAAAGCGAGAACGCAGAAAATCATAACGGCACCACCGATAATCCATGCGAGAATACCCATGGGCATATCGCCGTTAGTTTTTTGAAGAATTGCCTGTGCCTTGAAGAAAACACCGGAACCTACAACGGTACCTACAACCATGCAGATAGCCATCAAAAGTCCGTATTGCTTTTTAAGACCTTTTTCCATAAAAAACACCCTTTCGGATTAAATTTTGCTTCATTATACTACTGTACTAAAGTTTTGTAAATAGAAAATAAAAATTTTTATTAATTAAAGAAGTTTTTGTCTAAAATTTCTGCTGCTGTAACCACAAAATTAACGCAAGGGCGGGTTTTGTAGTATTCTGCGGTTCTCGGTGCAGATACATAAGTACCTTTGCCTATGTTTCCCAAAAGCTCATTACAATTATATGTGCCGTAAACAGATTTAAACTCATTTGCAAGTTCCTGAATGAGTTTATAATGATTATCTTTTGCTTCTTT
>JAZNHK010000088.1:0-2406 GCA_045576915.1 Acutalibacteraceae bacterium | reverse complement strand
AACCTTTCTTTTGGCGGTGACGAGGTTTCTAGCTATTTCGGTCTTCGCGAAGTTAAGCTTACAGACAAAGCTATTAACATAAACGGCAAGCCCGTTTTCCAGAGACTTGTTCTTGACCAAGGCTTCTACCCCGACGGAATTTACACCGCCCCCTCTGCAGAAGCACTTAAAAATGATATTCTTCTTTCAATGGAAGTTGGTTTTAATGGTGCTCGACTTCATCAGAAGATTTTCGAGCCACTTTTCCTCCACTACTGTGATGAATTAGGCTACATCGTCTGGGGTGAGCACGGCAACTGGGGTGCTGACCACACAAACTTTGAATCCTTGAGATATTTCCTTCTCGAAATCGAAGAAGAAATCGAAAGAGATTTTAACCATCCTGCTCTTATCGGTTGGTGTCCTTATAACGAAACCTGGGATGTTAACGGAAGACAACAGGATGACGATATTTTAAGAATCGTTTACAGAACCGTTAAAAACCTTGACAAAACCCGTCCTTGCATCGATACAAGTGGTAACTTCCACGTTGAAACAGATATTTTTGATGTTCACGATTATGAACAGAATTGCGAACTTTTCAAAACTCATTACGACGAGCTTGCAAGCAAAAATGTTCTTTTTGACAACCACAAAAATCGCCAGACCTGGAAAGGTGAACCCGTATTTATGAGTGAATACGGCGGAATAAGGGTTGAGCTTAAGGAATTCGAAGAAAATGACAGAGAAAAAGCCTGGGGATATGGCAACGCCGCAACAAGTCTTGAAGAATTCTACGCTCGCTATGACGGACTTACAACCGCTTTAATTGACTGTCCCAAAATGATTGGCTTCTGCTATACTCAGCTTACAGATGTTGAGCAGGAATTAAACGGTATTTTTAGATATGACAGAACAAGGAAATTCGATTCTGAAATCCTTTACAAAATCAACACAAAAAAAGCAGCTATTGAAAAATAAAAGGTTGTGTTTATATGAAACTTTTTAAAAAGATTCTATGCATTGTTATTCCCGTTATAATTGTTGGTATTTCGGTTTTTGGTGTTATCGCTTCTGGTGTATTCAACAAATTCACCTTTACTGTTGATACCACCAAAACCCACAACACTCTTTATAATGTTGTTAACAATGTGAATACATGGTCCATTGAGGGCAATCCTTTTGTAAATGTGACTGCCAATGAAGAAAATAATATTTTTGATTTTGTTGAGTATGTTCAGTTTATGCAATGCTCTGGTGGTACAGAAGCAAGAGATTTATTCAAAGACCCTCTTGACAGAACAGTTCTTGATGACTACGATTTTACGGTTCTCATTAAAAACTGCAGAGGTGTTTTGGAATTAGGCGGTAAGCCCATGCTCAAATTAGGTAGCGTTCCTCTTAAATATTCCGAAAAAGCCGCTACTGATGCAGGCTTTGGTATGAACCGCTACCCGCCCGATGACTTTGATGTTTATTATGATTACATAAAAGCAATTGCAAAAGCACTTGTTAAAGAATTCGGCAAAAAAGAGGTTCTCACCTGGCGTTTCGGTGTTATGACCGAATATGAAAATGCTGATTGGTTCGTAGGTTCTGACAACGAGGATGAAGAAGCTCTTGCAAAAGAAAGTGCCGAGGCTTATTGCAAACTTTATGACTACACCGCACAGGCTCTTGTTGATGTCTTAGGCAAGGATGTTTTTGTTGGCGCTCATTCAATGAGCGTAACAGAGGGCTTATGGGATGAAGCAATATTTATTGAGCATTGTGCAAAAGGCAAAAACTATAAAACAGGCAAAACAGGTTCACCACTTAAATACCTTTCTGCATCATTTTATGACTATAATCCCGGTGAATACACCGAGGGCTACACTCTCCCCGAAACAATTGCCTACATAAGAAATGTTGCTGAAAGTAACGGTCTTACAGACCTTATTTATGGTATTGACGAGGGAAGACTTCTTTGCGGTGTAAACAGCGGTTCCAATACTGACGAGCTTCTGACCCGAACCTGCGGTTATACCTATCAAGCGGCTTATGATGCCCGTCTTATTGCTCAGATGTTCAACAATGATATCGCTTATTTCTCAGCTTGGTCTTATCTTTCTAACGGATTCTTGCAGGGAAACCCCACAGTCAGCTATCACGTTGCAAAAAATGCCGCTAAAATGGCAGGGGCAACCCGTACTGAAACAATAAAGAGCAAAAGCGGTCTTATTTTAGGTGGAGATATTGACGCGGTTTCTGCATTCAACGAAGAAACCGAAACTCTCTACTTAATGGCATATAATTTCAAAAATGACCTTGACTATAAAACAAGCACAGATCTTTCCTTTGAAATAAATGCTCCTCAATTTGATGGCAAAAAAGTAAAAATCACCACCTATACAATAGATGATGACTGCAACTACTTTGATGAATGGG
>JAZNHK010000087.1:0-7077 GCA_045576915.1 Acutalibacteraceae bacterium | reverse complement strand
GGTCGATATATTTAAAGCGATTGTCCCAAACGTCTTCAACAACTGTACTTGTGCCGTTGCAAAGGCAGAGCATTGTTGCAAATTGGGGTTGCATATCTGTGGGGAAGCCCGGATGAGGACTTGTTTTAACTCTGCAAGCCTTCATTTTTCCACCTTCGGAAATGATACGTACACTTTCATCATATTCAATGACGGTAACACCGCAATCTTCAATTTTATTAGTGATTGATTCTAAATGTTTGGGAATTACGTTATCAATTGTAACATCGCCACCAACAGCAGCAGCGGCAACCATATAAGTGCCTGCTTCAATCTGGTCGGGGATTATGGAGTAGGTGCATCCGTGCATTTCATCAACACCACGGATTTTTATTACTTCTGTACCTGCACCACGAACATCCGCACCCATAGAGTTAAGGAAGTTTGCAAGATCAACTATATGAGGTTCTCTTGCAGCATTTTCAATTACAGTAAGACCTTTTGCCTTAACTGCCGCAAGCATAACATTTATTGTTGCTCCAACAGAGACACAATCAAGATAAATGGAAGAACCATAAAGCTCGTCTGCATAGACATTAACGATGGCGTTTTCAATTTCAACATTTGCACCTAAGGCTTCAAAGCCTTTGATGTGCTGGTCAATGGGACGCACACCGAAATAACAACCACCGGGAAGAGCTACACAAGCTTTACCAAAATTACTGAGAAGTGCACCTAAAAGATAATAGGAGGCACGGAGCTTACTTGTCATTTTATCAGGAATTGTAACGGGGGTGATGTTTCTTGAATCAACAAGAATAACATTGGGTTCAGGTTTTGCAATCTCTGCACCAAGGAATTCAAGTATTCTTATCATCATACGGACATCGCTGATATCAGGAACATTTTCAATTCTGCAAATATCTCCGGCAAAAACAGACGCCGCAATTATGGGCAAAGCAGCGTTTTTTGCACCGCTTATATTTATATTACCATGAAGCTTGTTACCACCGTGAATAACAAATTTTTCCACGAACAGCACTCCTTTTCATAAGGATTTTTAATCGGTGAAAAAAGCCGCACCGACTCGGCAGAAAAAGTCATATATATACAAATATAGTATAACACTTTGACGCCAAAAAAGGAAGTGTTATTTTTAATAATCATATAATTATTTTTATATAATTTTTTTGTGTTTTTTTAGTAGCAATAAACAAACAAAAAACAACTAGCTTTAACTTCCAATATTTATGCAGTGACTTTATGCTATGGGGTATGATAAAATACACACATTCATTATTACTTGCAAGTCGATGAAAATCTTTCCATACGAGGTGTTTTTGTGAAAAAAACAATAAGTATTTTAATGGCGATTGTGTTAAGTATTTCGCTGTTACCATTTGCTAAAAAGGCAAATGCCGCAGAAAAAATATATGGTGCCGGTAAGGTTTCAACAACCTCGACTGCACTGAATGTCCGTTCGAGTGCTTCGGGAACATCATCAGTTAAAGCAAAGCTTTCGAAGGATTCTTATGTAACACTTATTTCAAAAAGTGGTAATTATTGGAGAGTGCAGTATTCTGCTTCTGGGTATGGCTATTGCCACGCAGATTATATCAAAAGCTCTTCAACAAAGGTAAGAAACGTTAAAACCACATCAGGAAGACTTCGTGTCAGAAGCTCTGCATCAAGCAGTGCGACCATAAAGGATTACCTTGCAAATGGTACGCAGGTTACTGTGCTTTCAACAAGTGGAAGTTTTTCAAGAGTTCTTTATAACGGCACAAAACGAGGTTATGTAGCTTCGAGCTATCTTACCACAGAAACGACAAATTCAGGTTCATCAAATAAGGCTATAAAATTAAGTGTGCCTTCCTACAAACAAACAGATTCACGTTGGGCTAATGTTACACTTGGTTCATCAGGACAGACTATAAGCAGAATTGGTTGTGCCACAACTGCAATAGCGATGCTCGAAAGTTATCGTACCGGAACAACAATTTACCCTGATGCCATGTCAAAAAAACTTTCTTACACTTCAGGCGGAGCAGTTTATTGGCCATCCAGTTACACAATTATTACGTCTTCAAGCGGTTATCTTACAAAGATTTATAATCTTTTAATGGCAGGCAAGCCCGTTCTTATTGGTGCAAAGAAAAGTAATGGTAGCCAGCATTATGTTGTTATTACAGGCGTTAAAGCTACAAGCAATCTCACAACAGCATCATTCTATATAAATGATCCCGGTTCAAACACAAGAACGACATTAAATCAGTTTTTTGCAGATTATCCGAATTTTTATAAAATGATGCACTATTAAAAAGATGCCAGTCGCCAGTTGTTATAAACGTGACTTATTGTTCTGCTTTTTTATTTAAAAATTAAAACATAAGTAAATTTAGAATAATACAGTTGTTGTTACAATTCTGGTAGCTGGAGACTGAGAACTAGAGACTAAAAAACTACACTTTCCATTTTGGAAAGTGTAGTTTTTTATCTGTTTTGTTCAATTAATTCTAAAGCTATTTGTTGGAGTTCTTCAACTGAGCTGATAAGACCTATTCTGGCTCTGTAATTTGCTGCACCATGCAGACCTTTTGTGTACCAGGCAGCATGCTTTCTGGCTTCTCTTATGCCCACTCTTTCACCTTTATATTTACAAAGTGTTTCAATATGTTTGAGCATAACTCGCATTCTTTCAACTACGGGTGGGTCGGGGAGAATAACCTCGTGGTCAAGGTAAGCGTTGATCTGCGAGAACACCCATGGTCTGCCCAAAGCACCTCTGCCAACCATTACCATATCGCAACCGGTTTCTTCCATAAGTTTTGCAGCACTTATACCGTCAACAACATCTCCGTTCCCTATAACGGGAATAGAGACAGCGTTTTTTACCTGACGAATTATATCTGTGTTTACAGGGGGAGCGTACATTTGCACCTTTGTTCTGCCGTGAACTGTTATTGCTGCTGCACCAGCTTCCTCACATCTTTTTGCGAGTTCTACTGCATTTATGTGGTCGTTATCCCATCCGGAACGCATTTTTACCGTAACCGGAACTGTAGAAACCTCTGCTACCGCTTTTACAATATTGGCGGCTAATAAAGGATCTTTCATAAGCAAAGCTCCGCCACCTGAAGATGCAACTTTAGGTGCAGGACATCCCATATTTATATCAATAAAATCAGGGTTATACTCTAATGCTTTTTTTGCAGCAATAGCCATTGTTTCAGGAGAATTACCAAAAATCTGAGACCCTGCCGGACGTTCCGTATCAGTAATAGATAGAAGTTCTGCACTTTTTTTATCGCCGAGGCTTATGCCTTTGGCACTTGCCATTTCACAAACTGTGTATGCTGCACCATAGCCTCTGCAAAGTTCTCTGAAAGCTCTGTCTGCAACACCTGCAAGTGGTGCCAGCGAAGCTTTTTCTGTTATTTCTAAATTACCGATTTTCATTTTATTTCTCCGAGTTTTGATGCAAAAATTTTAATGGCGTTAAAAGATTCCTCGCTTATATGATGTTCAATTTTACAAGCATCCTCTGATGCAGTTTTTTCATCAATACCCATTTTTATAAAAAATTCTGTAAGAGTTGTGTGACGTTCAAACATTTTGTTTGCAACAGCTGTGCCCTCTTCGGTAAGTTTAATATAACCTTTGTCGTCAACGGTAATATAACCACCATTTTTCAAAAGTCCGATTGCCCGACTTACACTTGGTTTTGAATAACCCATGTATTCGCAAATATCAATTGAGCGTACACTATTGCTCTTTTTAGTGAGAATGTAAACAGTTTCAAGATACATTTCACCTGATTCTTGTAAATGCATTATTTTGGTTCTCCTAAATCAGTTCTTTTTAATGTGTAGTTTCCGCTTTTAAGTTCTCTTAAGAGATCATCATTAGTTTTTATTGGATTTTTAAAGTAAATGCCACCCGCACAAGCATCGCCGATTTCGTGGAAATCTGAACCGGAAACAACAATTGATTTATTGTGCTTTTTTGCCCATATTTCAGCTATTTCATTATTAGATTGATGACGGGGATTGCCGTTAAAAACCTCGTAGCCGTCAAGAATGTTCCAATCAGTTACTTCCATTCCTCTTCTGAAAGGATGTGCCTGAATAAACAACAATCCATTCTCGCGACAGAGTTTCGAAACTTGCTTAGGCGTCATTGCCATAAGGTCACCATGAGAACGTAAAAATTCTTCTGTAGCACCATATACAAGATAGTCATTTGATGTGTTATAAAAATTTAATTCAAATCCCAAAAGAACTATAAAGCGGTCCCCGGCAACTTTTTTGACTGCTTCATAACCATTCATAAAATAGTCTATTTTTTTGTCCCATGAAGCATCAGCTAAACCTGCACCTTTAAAGGTAGAGGCATTGATGTGGTTTGTTAAAACAAACCCCGCATAGTCGCTATCCTTATAGCTTTCAATCAAATCTTCTGCATTGGCAACTGCACAGACGCTTATTTCCTTTGTGTGAGTATGCATTTCGAATAAATATTCCATAGAAAACTCTTTTCTCTTAAACAGAATTTATTGTATAATTATAACTCTTTTTTTAATAAATGTCTATATTTATTGTTGCAAATTCCTGTAAAAATGATACAATGAAAATGATAGAATATTTATAAAGAGGTGCAAAATGCTGGTATTTATTTTTATACTGATTGCTTTGATTTGTTCAGGCTTATCTGTAGCAAGAAAGAACGAATTTTATAGTGATTATTGTTCACCAAAGAATACAAATACAATTAACGCTATATTTTCGATATTGATATTTTTGAGTCATGCTGTTACTTATGTAAAGTTGGACGGGATTCTGGATGCACCCTATTTTGAATTTCGTTCATTTTTGGGTCAACTTGTAGTTGTTACATATCTTTTCTTTTCTGGCTTTGGAATTATGGAGTCTATCAAGAAAAAAGGAACCCCTTATGTAAAAGCGATGCCGGTTCAAAGGTTTTTCAAGCTGTGGTATCATTTTGCAATAGTTATTCTTTTATATACTGTTGTGTCTGTTGGTATTGCGGGAAAAAGATATTCTGTTGCCCATTGGCTTCTTTCGTTTACAGGTTTAAAGGCAATCGGTAACAGTAATTGGTATTTGTTTGTTACGTTTGCTTTGTATATAATTGTTATTTTCTCATTTCTTTTATTTAAAAAATCTCCAAAAATCGCTTTGATGAGCGTAGGTGTTCTTTGTATAGGTTTTGTTATTCTTGAAAAAGAGATGGGATTAGGTAGCAGGTATTATAACACGTTGCTTTGTTTTCCATTGGGAATGTTTTTCTCCCAACTCAAACCATATATTGATAAATTTTTTATGAAAAATGATATACTGTGGTTTGTAGGTTTTTCGGCATGCATAGTGTTGTTTGCGTATTTCTCTCAGAACAGGGATAACAGATTTCTTTATTATGTTTTATTCACTTTCTTTGCTTTAGCTGTAATTGTTATGTTTATGATGAAAGTCAATATAAACAATACTGTTCTTGATTGGTTTGGTCAACACATTTTCAGCTTTTTCATTTTGCAAAGAATACCAATGATACTTCTGAGGGAATTCGGCTATAACAAAAACGGCTATTTCTTTATTATAGTAAGTTTCTTTGGAACAGTTTTCCTTTCGGTTATATTTGATGCTTTCACGGATAAACTTGATGGCATTATTTTCAAAAAAAGAAAAACATTGAAATAAAAAACTAAGAGGTGCATATTTATGAAAAAATTAAAAGCGGCAGTAATTGGTGTTGGTGGTATTTCCAACGAACATATCAATGGTTATATAAAAAATGAAAATGTTGATTTATATGCTTTTTGCGATATAAATGAAAAACAGCTTAAATTTATGTCTGAAAAATATGGTGTTCCTGCAGAGCGTTGTTTCACAGATAAGGATGAAATGCTTAAGGCACTGCCTGAAATTGATATTGTAAGCGTTTGTACATGGAACTCTGCTCACGCAGAATGTACTATTGCAGCACTTAATGCAGGTAAAGATGTTATTTGTGAAAAACCTATGGCAATGAACACCAAAGAAGCGGAAGAGATGCTTGAAACCGCAAAGAAAAACGGCAGACATCTTCAAATCGGTTTTGTTCGTCGTTATGGTAATGATGCAAATGTTATGCAGGATTTTATAAATGCAGGTAAATTCGGTGATATTTACTATGCTAAGGCTACATATCTTCGCCGTAATGGTAACCCGGGCGGATGGTTTGGAGATAAATCCCGTTCAGGTGGCGGACCTCTTATTGATTTAGGTGTTCATGTTATTGACCTTTCAAGATACCTTTGCGGTAATCCAAAACCTGTTTCAGTTTATGGTGCAACATTCCAGAAGCTTTTTAATCGTCCTGAAATCAAAGACGGAAAAGGTTATACTTCTGTTTCTGCAGGTGATAAAGATATCTGTGATGTTGAAGACCTTGCAACTGCACTTATCCGTTTTGACAATGGTCTTGTTCTTTCGGTTGAAGCAAGCTTCTCTTTGAATATTAAGAATGGTGAGGGTAATATTCAGTTCTTTGGCACAAAGGCCGGTGCAAAGCTTGACCCTCAGGTGGAAATTTTTACAGACGAAAATGGTTATCTGGTTGATATGAGCTTCAATAAAGATACTTCTCTTGCTTTTGATGGTCTTTTCTGCAGAGAAATCAACCATTTTGTTGATTGTGTTCTTAACGGTACACCTTGTAAAGCTCCTGCAGAGGATGGCGTTGAAATTATGAAAATTCTTGATGCTGTTTACGAATCTGCAAGAACAGGCCACGAGGTAGTAATAAAATAATAATGTAACAACAATTGTGGGAAAGGGGTGCTTTTATGAGAAAATGTGATAGTTGCGGTAAACTTTATCAAGAAAGCAAGGATGTTTTTTGCCCTCATTGTGGTGCAGTTGCTCAAAAACAATGTACTCACAAGTCGGATCGTAGCCATGTCGTTCTGTGAGCCAAGGAGTTGCCTGACTGGGTTGTCTTCCTAAGAGCGGTTGGTGCTCCGACTTTTATGAGAAAATGTGATAGTTGCGGTAAACTTTATCAAGAAAGCAAGGATGTTTTTTGCCCTCATTGTGGTGC
>JAZNHK010000086.1:0-13062 GCA_045576915.1 Acutalibacteraceae bacterium | reverse complement strand
ATAGTTATTTCAAAACAAAATAATTATAGCACATCTTATTACAAAATGTAACCCTTTTGTAATAAAAATGTGCTAAATTAACTATTTCTTAATATTTAACGGGATTTGCATCCAAATATTTTTTAACCATAAGAGCTACCTTGAAAACAATAGCATCATCAAACTCCCTTAAATCAAGACCTGTAAGCTTTTTAATCTTTTCAAGTCTGTAAACAAGAGTGTTACGGTGAACAAAAAGCTTTCTTGATGTTTCAGAAACATTAAGATTGTTTTCAAAGAATCTCTGAATTGTGAAAAGAGTTTCCTGGTCAAGTGTTTCAATTGAGCCAACTTTAAAAATCTCTTTAAGGAACATTTCACAAAGAGTTGTGGGAAGCTGATAAATAAGACGAGCTATACCAAGATGGTCGTAGCTGACAATATTTCGTTCTGTATCAAAAACCTTACCAACCTCAAGTGCAACCTGAGCCTCTTTAAACGAACGAGCCAAATCCTTAACACCAACAACAGGTGTACCGATACCAATGAGTGAATGTGTAAAATACTCTGAAGAAAGAGCATCGGAAATGGAACGAGCAAGCTTTTCAAGGTCTTTGCCGTCAACATCGCTTTTAACCTCTTTAACAAGAGCGATATCGTTTTCGCTGATATTTATAACAAAATCCTTTGATTTATCAGGAAAGAGATTCTGAACAACATCATATACAGAAATATCATTTTTATCAAGAAGTCTTATAAGAAGAACAACTCTTGATGCTTCGTTATTGAAATGAAGCTCTCTTGCCTTGAGGTAAATATCACCGGGAAGAATGTTATCAAGAATGATATTTTTGATAAAATTACATCTGTCATATTTCTCATCATAAAACTGTTTGATACTTGAAAGAGAAACACCAAGCACACCTATGTAGTTATGAGCAACTGCATCATCACCTTCAACAAAAACAGCGTATTCAGGACGCATGTGTGTGCCAAAAGCCTGATAAAGTGCTCCATCATAAACAACGGGAGTTGCGGAGGAAAAAACAGCAGCAGTGTTCACATTGCGAACTTCTCCGATTCTACCAAGGTCGCTACATGAAATAACAGCACCGGTTTCATCAATTATACCGATTGTTCTGTCAACAACCTCACGCATCTGGTGGATAACACCCTGAAATAATCTATTGGACATTTATATGACCTCCGAAATTTTAAACAAAAGAATGTTTTAACAATTATACATAATACACAACTCTGCCTGTTTTTGCAAGTGTTTTTTTTATATTTTTCAATTTTTTTTATGCAATTTGTTACTTTTTTTTCAAAAAAGTTGTTTTATTTGCAAAAAAACACTAAAAACAAACGAATGTCAATTTTTATTGTTTATTTTGGTTCAATCATATTCAATTCATCTGGTGTAAGGAGTCTTGCTTCCCCTTCCGCTAAATTTGCATCCAATTGTAAATCGCCGATTGAAATTCGCTTGAGTTCAACTACACTTGTGCCAAGGGAAGCAAACATCCTCTTTATCTGGTGATATTTCCCCTCTTTAATCACAACTTTGAAAATCTGTCTTTCTCCATCTTCAAGCAACTCAAGCTGAGCAGAAAGGAGCACTGTACCATCACCCAGAACAACACCGTCAGAAAATGCTTTTTTTGCTTTATCATAATCGATTTTTGAAGAAACTTCTGCAATATAGGTTTTATCTATATGCCTTGATGGAGAAAGTATTCTGTGAGCAAATTCACCATCATCAGTTATAAGCGAAAAGCCTGTTGTATCTTTATCAAGTCTGCCGGCTGGAAAAAGATTTTTTCTTTTCAGCTCGTCCGGTAATATATCAACAACTGTTTTGTCACGCTTATCCTCCGAAGCACTTACTACGCCCTTTGGCTTATTGAGCATAATATAAACATACTCGGTCTGTCCGAGTTTCTCGCCTTTTACTTTTATATCATCCTCGTAGGAAACCTTCAAAGAGCTATCTTTAACAACAACACCATTAACTGAAACCTCGCCACGTTTAACCATATTTTTAACGTCATTACGTGACAAAAGCCCTTGTGAAGCAATAAGCTTATCAAGCCTCTCTTTTTTCACTTAAACACCTCTTACACCTTATAAAAGCCATGCATAAAACCATCCAACTTAACCGAACAGACATCTCCGCCTATAATTACATTATCACACACAAGCAAATTGATTCTGATAAAATCATCCTGGGGACTTGTTTCAGGATAATTCCTTATAACATAACTCCAACGTTTAACCCTCTGACCTGCATATTTCTCTAAATTATAGCCTTGTTTGATTTGTATTTGGTTATACGCCGTATAAACCTCGTCAAAAGTCTCGGGTATAATAACCTCTCTGACATCAATGGGTTCTTCATCCACTTCCCAACCAAAATGAGAAACAAATTTCAATTGCTCCTCTATACTGGCTGCATTAACCGAAGGTTCTGTTCCACTATGTACATCTTGAGATTTACCAAAAAAACATAAAACCCACACCAGAAGAAAACTGATAAACAATACCGCAATACCAATAGCAAGACTTTTTTTGATTTTATTTTTTGTAACAGAAACAACAAACATAAACACAACTCCTTTATCACACATAAATATATGCATGACAAGGGAGTTTAATGAAAACTAAATCAACTGAGAATTAACTCGGTTTTAAAACAATGACAAATATGCATCAAAAATCTGTTCTCCGACAAAAGCACAAATTACTGATGCCATAGCAAGAAATGGGCCGAAAGGAATAACTCCCTTCATTTCTTTTTTATTTACAATTTTTCTTCCGATTGAGAAAAGCACACCTAAAAAAGCACTCATAAACAAAGCAATAAGAACGGCTTTCCAGCCAAGGACAAACCCAACAGCCGCCATGAGCTTGATATCTCCGCCACCCATTGCTCTTCCACCGGTTACAAGAGCAATTATAAAAAACAAACCCGAAACAGTAAAGAGTCCGATAATTTTAGAAACAATCCATTCTTTTGTAAAAGTTCCGGTCAGTAGAGAATCTCCCACGATAAAAAGACCGCCAACAAAAATTGCGATCCACATTGAATCAGGTATAATCTGATGCTCAAAATCCACCCATGAAACCACAATAAGTGCAGACATCATTATCATATAACCAACAAGTTTAAGGCTCAAACCCTCAATGGCATAACCGCCACAAAGGAATAAATACACCAAAACATAAGCTACTCCGTTTAGTGCTTCTACAATGGGATACCTTGGAGAAATAGGAGCTTTACAATATCTGCATTTACCTCTCAGAAAAATCCAACTAAAAAGAGGAAAAAGGTCCTTCCAATTAAGCTGATGCTTACAGGATGTGCAAATAGAATTCCCCTTCTTAAAATCCATTCCGATAGGCAATCTGTAAATCAAAACATTGAGAAAACTACCTATCACTGTTCCAAAAACAAAAATAATTGCTGCTATGTAGCCTGTAAGAAAATGTATCATAACTTCCCCTTCCGACGTATTTTCGTCATATCGTTAGTACACTGTCTAAATTATATATGCTTTCGATGTTAAAGTCAACAAATATTATCATTGTAATTTGTTCAATTTTAATACCAATATTTTGTTGTTTTTTCCACTTTTATGTGCTATATTATTCAATGTATAAAAATATAAGGAGGTACTTTTTCTATGAAAAAGACTTGCAAACGTGTACTTGCCGTTGCATTGTCACTTGTTATGGTATTTTCAGTGATAAGCGTCGGCGCAGTTGCTTTTGCTTTCATGGCAATCGCAAATACAGTTACTATCGGCTCTGATGGTTCAACTGTTGTTAACGCTAACAGCGTTGAAGAAGCAATCGAATATATGGAGGCAACTCCCGAAATGTTCTACGCTTCTACCGAAACCAAAGTTGAAGAAACAAACAAACCAGACGAGGTTATTTACCCCACCGTTATTATTCCCGGTATCAGCCAGTCTATATCTTACCTCGCTGATGAAAACGGCAACCCTGCTGTAAACTCAAATGGTGAAGAGCTTTCCGGTGGTCTTCTTATCCTTGACTCAACACAAATCCTTCCTGCTGTTACAGACAATCTTGCAGTACCTCTTGCAACTGCTCTTATCACACAGTCAGATGCAAACGGTAAACTTAAAGACGGCGTTTACAACACAGTTAAAGAACTCTTCGCTATCCAGTCCAGTGATAAGACTGGTAAGCCCGTCAACAATCTTAAGACTATTTCCTATGTTAAAGATGATGGTGTAACTCCCGCATCAGTTACAGATATGTCTCAGGATGACAGAGATTATTTCTACAGAATGATTCCTATGCAGAGAATCAAAGACGATGTTGGCGAAGAAAACCTTTACCTTTATGCCTTCCCCCTCATCGGTGACCCAATGGAATCCGCAAGAGGTCTTGATGATTACATCCAGAAAATCAAAGCAGACAAAGGCGTAGATAAAGTTAACGTTGTTACAATCTCTCTTGGTGGTACAATCCTTACAGCTTATCTTGAACTCTTCAAAGATACAGGTTATCCCGATATCAACCGTGTAGTTAACGTTGTTGCTTGCCTTCAGGGTACTGACGTTATGGGTGACTTCTTCCTCAGAAACTGGAACCTTGAAGACGAATTCTTCTTCCACGAATTTCTTCCCATGGTTATGGAAGAAACTTCAGGCAATGCAGCACTCGGTTATCTTATCAACGTTGCTCTTAAGATTTTCCCCAAAGCAGCAGTTTATGCAATTCTTAGCGGTGCAGTTGAAGGCATCCTTGATTCATTGATTCTTAACTGTCCTCAGTTCTGGGCAATGGTTCCTGCTGATCGTTTTGACGATGCAAAAGCAAAATACAGCTATATTTGGGAAGATGCTGAATATGCAGAGCTTGCAGCTAAGATTGACGCATTCCACGTAGCAGCACTCAACCTTGAAGCTAACTTCACAAAACTTATGGATGATGGTAAGCTCGTTCACAGCGTTGCAGGTTACGGTCTTGATTACAGTGCTCAGGACTACTGCTTCTTTGCAGCTATGAAATCCTCACTTACAACAAACAGTGACGCTATCATTGATATCGACTCAACAACTCTCGGTGCAACTTATGCTCCCGCAGGTGAAATCCTTCCCGACGATATTCTCTTCGCTGAAGATGCTATTATCTCTCCCGACGGAAGCCTTGATATTTCAACATGTGCTTTCCCCGAAAACGTATGGCTCTTTGAAGGTCAGCATCACGAAGTTGGTAGAAACGACGTTGTTATCAGCCTTATCGGTAAACTTATCACAGGTGAAATCAAATCTGTAAACGATATGTCCGATGCATATCCTCAGTTCAATGGCAACCGTAACACAAAAAATATTACTCGTTGGTATCTTGAAGAAGCTGAAGAAGTTTTCGCAGAAGCAGAAGCAGATCCTACATTGTATGCAGAAGCTGATATCATCGAACTTCGTGCTGCTTATGATGAAGCAAACATTCTTCTTGATAACACAATTTGCGACCCCGCAGAAGCAGACGCTGTTACTGACAGACTTCTCAATGCTCTTCGCAGAGTTGGTAAAGAAGGCGAAGCTGAAGATACAACTATGATGGATGCACTTGGTGTTGTTGCTAAATTTGTTGACGATACACTTTACACAGTATTCGGCGGAAATGGTTTCTCAGACATTTTTGAAACCGGTCCTTTCCCCGGCTAAGTACATACTTGCACTAATTGTATATCTATGATATAATTTCACTCCCGAAGAAATTCGGGAGTGATTTATTTTTAAGTGAAATGAGCAATATAATGAATATCTATTTTTATACTTTAGGTTGTAAAGTAAATCAATATGAGACTCAGGAAATGAGTGAGCTTCTCGAAAAAAAAGGTCATACTATTATATGTAATGCTACTGAGACTGATGTTGCAGTTGTTAACTCATGCACTGTTACGGCAGAAAGTGTAAGAAAAACAAGGCAAACAATACGCAAACTCAAAAAACAAAACCCTGATAGCATTATTATTTTGACCGGATGTGCTTCACAGGCAGAGCCACATATTATTGAAGATTTGCCCGAGGTTGATATATTTATGGGCAACCGAAGCAACTCCGAAATTGCTGAAGCAATTAAACAATTTGCTGATAACAGACAAAAACTCATCAAACGAACAGAGCATAAATCAGGTGATGAATTTATCTGCCTCGGTATTTCCAAGTTTGATGGACACACAAGAGCATTTTTGAAAATACAAGATGGTTGTGACAGATTCTGCTCTTATTGCCTTATCCCGACTGCACGTGGACGGTCACGCTCAAAATCACTTGGCGATATTGATAAAGAATTAAAAATACTTTCCGAAAATGGTTATACTGAAATCGTTTTTGTTGGAATAAATCTTTCTGATTATGGTAAAAACACACCTTATTCTTTGCCCGATGCGTTACGCCTTGCAGAAAAATATGATGGTATAAAAAGGGTACGCTTAGGTTCTTTAGAGCCCGACCACATTACCGATGAAATGATTGCAGAATTTAAAACGATAACAAAACTCTGTCCTCAATTTCACATCTCTGTACAAAGCGGTTGCGATAATGTTTTAAAGGCAATGAACAGACATTATACCGCTAAAGAATATGAAAAACTTGCTTTCAAGCTGAGAGAAACCTTCCCTGATGCAACTATCACAACAGATGTGCTTGTTGGCTTCCCTACAGAAAGTGAAGCTGATTTTAACACAACAATTGAATTTGTAAAAAAAATTGGTTTTGAAAAAGTCCATGTATTCCCCTACTCTATGCGTGAAGGTACAAGAGCAGCCAAAATGGAACAACTTACAAAACACATAAAAGAAGAAAGAGCCGCAAAATTAACCACTATCACTGAAAAAATCCGAGAAGAATACTTAAACAAACAAATCGGTAAAACAGTTGAAGTCTTATTCGAAACAGAAAAAGAAGGATATTGCGAGGGTTACACAGCCAATTACACCCCTGTAAAAGTATATTGTAGCAATAACTTCAAAGGTAAATATATGTCTGTAGAACTGATAGACACAGAACACGATGTATGTATCGGTAAATTTATTTAAAATTTACCGATATTTTCAAAAAATAATCTTGACAATAACATCGTGTTGTGATAATATATCTGTTGTTGTGACAGCACGCGGGTGTAGTTCAATGGTACAATCCCAGCCTTCCAAGCTGGTCGTGTGGGTTCGATTCCCATCACCCGCTCCACAATGCGCGGTTGTAGCTCAGTTGGATAGAGCAACTGCCTTCTAAGCAGTAGGTCGGGGGTTCGAATCCCTCCAACCGTGCCAATATTTTTGTATGGTGGATGTAGCTCAGTTGGTTAGAGTGCCAGGTTGTGGCCCTGGAGGTCGTCGGTTCGATTCCGATCATCCACCCCATTTTTTTATCATTTTTTAAATATAGGGATGTAGCCAAGCGGTAAGGCAACGGACTTTGACTCCGTCACGCGTGAGTTCGAATCTCGCCATCCCTGCCAGAAAATTCCGTACACGCAAGTGTGCGGAATTTTCACTTATTCACTATTAACTATTCACTTTTCACTTAAAATTTAATGCGTGTACGGAATTTCAGTTAAGAAGTAAGAGTGAATAGTGAATAGGTATATTGTAAACTACAAATTATCGTGTTATTATATTTCTATGAAAGGTGTTTTTAGTTATGAAAGACAGCCCTTTAATCAATAAATCAAAAACCTTTGCTCTTAATGTTTTAAGTGTATGTAAGCAATTAAGAGCAATTAAGAGCAACTAAATGCGAACCAGTGCTAATTAATCAATTTATTCGTTCAGGCACAAGCATTGGTGCAAATATAAGAGAAGCTTTTTATGCACATGGCAGAGCTGATTTTATTTCAAAACTACAAATCGCTTTAAAAGAGTGTTATGAAACTGAATATTGGATAGAACTTTTATTAGAAGGTGGCTACTACGATGATAACAAAATACAAGAACAATGCATTGAAATAAAGAAAATCTTAATTGCCTCCATCACTACCGCCAAGGAGAACACGAAATGAGCATTTTTAAAAGGAATAAAAATGAACAAAACGCACCACATTTTGCTGTCTGTGGCATCGTAGAAATTGATGGCAAAATTTTATTTGTAAGACACACATACGGTGTTGCAAAGGACAGAATTCTTTTGCCAGGTGGATATGTTAAAGAAAATGAGCTACCTACTCTTGCTATAGAACGAGAAATTTTTGAAGAAACGAGTATTTGTTGCAAAGCGAATGAATTATTTTCAATGCAGTTTAAAAGCGAACAATGGTGTGCGGTTTTTACAATGGAATATAAATCAGGCACCCCCACCTCTGACGGATATGAAAATAGTGAGATTTTATTGTTAAATATCGATGAAGCTCTTGAGCGTGAAGACTTAACAAATATGAGCAGAGAGATATTGAAAGCTTATAAAAACAACAAAAACGGATTAACAAAAAGTGATTTTCTGGCAAAAGCTCGTACAGAAAGTGACTATGTTATTTTTGGTGTGTGATTTTCATTGATTTCCCTTTTTATATATGCTAAAATAAACATATTCTAGAAAATCAAACATCCGAAAGGTTGGTTAAATAAATGAAAAATTATGATGTAATTGTTATCGGTGCAGGTAACGGCGGTCTTGCGGCAGCTGCAACGTGTGCACGAGCAGGTCTTTCAACGCTTTTGCTTGAAAGACACAACATCCCCGGTGGTTCTGCCTCCTCTTTTGTAAGAGGACGCTTTGAATTTGAACCATCACTTCACGAGCTTTGTGGTGTTGGTGCTCCTGACAAAAAAGGTCAGGTTGAAGATATGTTCAAACGTATGGGTGGTAATGTTGAATGGTACACACATAATTCAACATTCCGTCTTGTAGTTCCTGCAAACGAGGGTGACGAAGGTGCATTCCTTAACGAGGATGGTCAGTGGGTAACTGTTGATGCCCGTATGCCCGTAGGCTTAAAGGAATTTGCAGAGAAGCTTGATGAGCTTGTTCCTGGCTCATACGAAAGCTGCATGGAGGCGTTCAGACTCAGCGAAAGACTGTATGTAGCATTTGCTGCTCTTGATAACCCCATAAAATTACCGGGAAGCTTCAAGGATATACCCAATATTTTGAGAATGGTTTCTCATACAATGAAAGAAGGACTTGATGCACTTGGTATGCCCAAAAAGGCTCAGGATATCTTCAATACATATTGGTGCTATATGGGCTCTCCCGCCTCACAGTTTGACTTCCTTTACTATATGACTGTTCTTCACAGTTATGTTGAATTCGGAACAGGTGTACCTAAGCTCCGTAGCCACGAAATGAGCCTTGCTCTTGATGAAGTAATCCGTAAAAATGGTGGAGATATCTGGTACAACTCCGAGGTTACAAAGGTTATAATGAAGGACGGCAAGCCTGCAGGTGTTGTTATTAACGGCACCAAAGAGGTTTACGGCAAATATTTCATTTGTAACTCTTATCCCCATGTTGTATTTAACGACCTTTTCGAACAGAAAGATGTTCCTGAAAAACAACTAAAAATGCTCAATGCCAGAAAGACTGCATGTGCACTTACAACAGTTTACCTTGGTATGAACAAAACCAAAGAAGAATTGGGAATTAAGGATTATTCCATATTTATTGCACCCGATTCTGATTCTGATAAACAGT
Source organism: Acutalibacteraceae bacterium (assembly GCA_045576915.1). Classification (GTDB taxonomy): domain Bacteria; phylum Bacillota; class Clostridia; order Oscillospirales; family Acutalibacteraceae; genus DTU089. The sequence continues at coordinate 3,415 of JAZNHK010000086.1, read as the reverse complement.
ATGAAGCTGTACAGAATTATTTCAGCGGTTACTGTATCATTAACTGTCTTAACGAAATCATACCCGATTGCACGCCCGAAGGAACGAGTCAACTTTTCCTTACAACAATGACTTTCGGCGATGTTATGAAAGATGTTAAACCTGAAGATTACAAAAAATTCAAAACCAAGGTTGCCAAAGATATGATTGAAACCTGCGAAAAGGCTCTCAACATTTCTATTACACCTTATATTGAAGAAATTGAAATTGCTCTTCCCCCAACATTCTGCCGCTACCTTAACACTCCAGAAGGCACCCCCTACGGCTATATGCTTGAAAAATGGGATAGTATGATTCCAAGAACAGTTCAGTATCTCAACGACCAACCATTTGACAATTTCTACTTCTGCGGTGCTTCTCAGGAGCGTGGAGATGGCTACGGCTGTGCTTACTACACCGGTGAAAAAGCTGCAGGAATTGTTGTTAAAGCATTAAGTAAGGAGGGCAAATAAAATGGCTAACAATCTAAAAAAATTAAGTGCAAAAAATTTCCTGCCCATGCTCTCCGCTCGTCAGGAGAGATTCACAAATGCAAGTTCAGACCTTAAACCAGTTTCCGACCAGGCAACTGTTATTGCAAAGGTGCTTCACCCCAAAAGACAGTATTTAAAAATTGCTGAAATCAAAGAGCGTGGAACAGATTGCAGAAGCTTTACTCTTATTCCCGATACTGATAAAGGCACAACCGCTCTTGCTTGGTTTGGTGCTGGTAAATACCTTACTGTTTTTGAAACAATTGAGGGTATGCCAGTAACCAGAGGTTATTCAATCTCCTCTTCCCCAAAGGATTCGCTTGAAGGAAAATACGTGCTTACAATCAAGCTTGTTGAAGGCGGTTTGATGTCTCAGTATATTTTTGATAACTGGAAAATTGGTACATCCGTTGAAGTTTCTGCTCCTGCAGGTAATTTTGAATACCAGCCTTTAAGAGATGCACAGAAAGTTATCTGCCTTGCAGGTGGTAGTGGTATCACACCTTTCGTTTCAATGGCTAACGCTATCTGCGATGGTGACGAAGATTTTGAAATGACGCTTCTCTATGGTAGCAGAAATTATGATAACATTCTTTTCCGCGAGGAATTGGATGAACTCCAGAAAAAGAGCGATAAGATCAAGGTTGTTCATGTTTTAAGCGACGATAACAGTGCAATTGAAGACACAGAAAACGGCTTTATTACTGCAGAGTTAATCAAAAAATATGCTCCTGAAAATGAGGCTTACTCTGTTTTCCTTTGCGGTCCTCAGCAGATGTATGAATTTGTTGATAAAGAATTAGAAAAATTAAATCTTCCTAAAAAATATGTTCGCCACGAAATGTTTGGTGAATTCCATAATCCTCAGACACAGGCAGATTACCCCGCAGGTATTCCTGAAACAGTAAAAATCAAGGTAACAATTCAGGATGAAACCTATACAGTTGAGGGTAAATCCACCGATTCTGTTGTTCAGATTCTTGAAAAGAACGGTATTGCAGCACCTACCCGTTGCCGAAGCGGTGAATGTGGATTCTGCCATTCCCACCTTATTTCAGGTAAGATTTACGTACCCAAGCACCTTGAATACCGACGACTTGCAGACTACAAGTTCGATTGCTTCCACCCCTGCTGCTCTTTCCCCTTAACTGATTTGGAAATTAACGTTCCTGTAGCAAAATAAAAAAATGGGTTCGTAATGTAATTTTCACATTACGAACCCATTTTTTATTCTATAAAATCTTTTAAATCACAAAACTTACTTTCATATCTTCCGTTAAAATCCTTTTTACTCCATTGGTTCACAACAAATACTTTTCCCGTTTTATAAAGAATCGCGACCTTATTAAGTGCTTTTTTATCTTTAGTAAAATGCTTTTTGACCTTCTTGTAAAGAGGGTCATTTTTTCTTTTGAAAAGCTCAGGAATCTGCAAGGCTGAGGAGCTTGAAAGCAAATCACAGATAAGTGTTTCTCTGAGTCTTTCGGGGTCTGCATATTCCTTGAAATAGCAATAAATATGCACAGCATAGTCTGAAAGGCTCATTTTGTTGCCGTCAATTTCATTACCGAAATCCAAAAAGAGCTTGAACGGCGTGAAACCGCATTCATTTAAAAGATAATCAAGTGTAAAAAGAAAACGACCGCTATTATACATTCTTTCGAGAGCATCCTCGCACTTTTTAAGCATTACTATTTCTTCATTCGAAAGCCAAGGAGTTGAAATCACTTCGTAAGGTGGTTTCGGGTTGAACTCGCAAGGATATTTTTCTCTATTTTCTCTCATTTCTGCACCATAAAGAAGCTTCAAAAATCCCATTTGGAGCATATTTGCTTTAAGATTGTAACCGATATCAAAGCTCCTTTCAAAGCTTTTTATATCCTCTCCTGTAAGCCCTACAATCAAATCGATATGAATGTGCATATTACCAAAAGAGATTAACTTTTTAATGTTTTCAATAAGTTTTTTTGTATCTGTTTTTCTGTTAATTGCTTTAAGTGTATCTTCATTAAAGGACTGCATGCCAATTTCAAGTTGAAACACGCCTTCAGAAGCTTTTGAGAGTATTTGCATTGTACTTTCTTTGAGTATATCCCCTGCTATTTCAAAATGGAAGCAAGTGCCCTCAGGAATTTCAGTTCCGTAATTTGAGAGTATAAATTCTAAAATTTCATTTGCTCTATCTGCTTTTGCATTAAAGGTGCGATCAACAAATTTTATTGTTTTTGTACCGCTGACTGCAAGCCTTAAAATATCATTTTTAACCTGCTCAATATCGAAAAATCTCAAAGGCGAGCATCTGCCCGACAAACAGAAAGCACATCTGTAAGGGCAACCACGACTTGTTTCAATATATGAAATTCTACCTTTTAATTTATCAAAAAAAGCTCCATTATAAGGTGATGGCGGTGTTTCTGTACACTCCTCCTCAGGAACTGAAATTATACTGTTGTTTTCTCTGTAACAAAGACCACAAACATTATTCATATCATCTTTTTTTGAATATGTATCAAGGAATTTCGGGAAACTTTTTTCACCCTCGCCCGAAAGAACAAAATCAATAAAGCTATAATTTTCTAAAATAAATTTTGCTCTGTATGAAACCTCAGGTCCACCAAGTATTATTGTACAACCAAGCTTTTCTTTTATTATTTTCGAAAGCTCCAATGTTTTTTCTATATTCCAGATATATGAAGAAAAAGAAACAACATCAGGTTTTTCATTTATAATCTGCTCTGCAAAAGCATTTATATCGCTGTTTATGGTACTTTCTATCACCTTTGCCTCAACAGGAAAAACACAAAACTCCCTGACCCCCGAAAGCAAGCACCAAGGGGCAAGGGATGCGGGAATATATTTAGAATTCAAGCAAGCAATAATAACTTTCAAAACCAAACCTCCAC
>JAZNHK010000085.1:0-18249 GCA_045576915.1 Acutalibacteraceae bacterium | reverse complement strand
AGCATTTTTTGATAATTAATTTTCATAAAAGAACACCAAGCAATTAGATAGAATAGGTATAATATATAATAGAAATGCAATAAATGCAAGGTGATTACATGGTTTAGTTTATGTTAAGACAGTGTTTTAAAAAACTTTTTTAAAAAAATAAAAATTTCTATTGACAACCAAAATCTTTTGTGATATAGTAGTCAAGCATTAAGTCGCTGGTGTAGCTCAGTTGGTAGAGCAGCTGATTTGTAATCAGCAGGTCGGGGGTTCGAGTCCGTCCACCAGCTCCATTTTTTTGAATAGTGAACATGGGAGTGTTCCCGAGTGGCCAAAGGGGGCAGACTGTAAATCTGTTGGCACCGCCTTCGGTGGTTCGAATCCACCCGCTCCCACCAAAAATCCTCGTACGAAAGTACGGGGATTTTTACTTTTTCACTCTTAACTATTCACTCTTCACTTCTAGTTTGTTTCACGGATTTTTGGAAAGTAAGAAGTAAGAGTGAATAGTTAAGAAGTATATTTTGCAAGGCGTAGCCTTGCTTTTTTCTTTAGTTCAAGTATAATAAAAGTGAAAGGTGGTGCATATGGATGAACAATTACTATCACGAATTTGATGATATAATGGCATATTATCAGGAAGCAAAGAAATATGTTCTTGATAATGCAGAATATTTTGCTGATAGGAAAGCTGAAAAAACAACATATTCAACACCTTCTTTGTTGTTGGGCCTCCATACACCATCATTACTATTGAATATTGGCTATTCTAGTGCCTTCAAAAAAGGTAAAAAGTTAAATAGTCCCGGTAATCGCAGTGATTATTTTTCCTATGAATATAACCAAGAAGGCAATTTAATAAGAATTACAGACCACGGAGATAGTTTGAAATTTTTCTATTGCATTTTTGAACAAAATGGTTTTGAATGGGCTATTCCGATTTATCGTTACAAAGACCATTTTTGTGTTTATCCATATTACTCCCATGCAACAAAATGGGATAATAAGGGAAGAGTTTTAACGTTCATCCGAATAAACAATGCTGAAATGTGGATAGAAGAATATACATATCCACCAGAATTAGAGTCTGTTGCGTTATGCCAAAAATGGCAATATGTTCCCAATCTTTCTCACACAAGCAATGATAAGTCTATTGCTGAAACAGGCTCCCCGGCTCAATTATGGATATATAAGCTTGATATTTCAAATCCCAAGATAATCACAGGTAAAATGATTGAATCGTATGAACATGACATTTCTGCATATCGACAAAATCCTCCCGTTTTACATGCACCTCAAATTCATACAAAAATTACCGACTAACACTTGGCATCAAAATGGTTCGTAACAGCCAAAATCCTCGTACGAAAGTACGAGGATTTTTCACTGTCTAAAGCTTTTTGTAAGAATCACATAACGTTTTCTTCGATTATTTTTAAGATGCTGATTAATCTTCTGATTTTTGCTTTTTTTGAATCAACCAGAACACCATTTTGTATTACTTTTTCGCTTTGTGCATCAGCGTCTGCCAGGCTTAATTTTAGTAGTAAAACAAAATCTTTGTGACTTGGAATATAATTGCCGTTATTTTTACAACTTTTTTGAATTGAAGCAACTTTAGATAAAACAGTTGTCTTTTGGATAGGAATAATGTGAGGGTTAGATATATATTCTTTTTCGTCTGGTTTTTTAAAAGATATAAAGGTATCGTGGAATTCGATATAGAACAATATTCTGTTCAGCGAATCGTTATCAAAGCCAATGCGTTTCAGTTCTTTTTGCGCAATTTCTTTTGATTTTTTTGGGTGATTGTAGAACACTGTCCGCCCATTTTTATTGAATGCAACAAATGGTTTACCAATATCGTGATATAAAGCCGCAGCCGTTAATTCAATAGTTTCAACAAGGGTTAAATTGGTTGAATCTAAAGCTTGGGCGGTTTTTACAGAATGAATCAACAAATCATAACAATGGTGAGGGTTATTCTGAGAATAACCCTTTAGCATTGCAAAATCTTTACCAAAAAGCTCTGTGAGCTCCTGTTGCGATTTTTCTGGAATAAGTGAAAGATTTTCTTTATCAAATAATGAAGATATTTGGTTACATATCATTTTGGTATCTCCGGAGGTTTTTGATATAGTCAGCTTCCCTGTACGCATACAGGGAAGCTTTGTTGAATGAATTATTCTGTATCCAGGCTAGCCATTATGTCTGTATAAAGATCTGAGCATATTGCCACAAAACCTTTTTTAGAAGAAGCTTCACAATCTCTGAAAATCTTTTGTAAAAACAACTTGCCCTGGTCATCTTCAAGGATACTTGTATGTGGACAATCATTCCTTTTGGTTTTTATTAAAAGCAAATCTTCCTGGAAATCTTTCCAGAATTTGCTGCTTGTATATCTGGTTATGTTTTTCTTTCTGCAATAATGCATAATGGCATCGGAAACATTAGACTCAATACCGGGCTGGCGCCTGTCTAAAAGTGTGTAAATGTTTCCCATCATAAAGTGTGCATTGTCGCCCAGTTCAGATAATTTTTTCCCTTTTTCGTTTATGGCGTCCGGTGCAATTTTTTTCATAACCGGAACAACCGTAAGATTTAAATGGGCTTCAACCGCTTTAAAAAATGAGAGATAAACCGCACTGAAATCGAAATCATCACGAGAAACATTTGCGAAGCATCTGTTAAACTGTATACCTGTATATAAAAAATCTCTGACCTTTGGGTCAAATTTATCAAAAGTTTCCTTTGTAAGTAGATAGCCTTTTAATATTTCATCTGTTAATTCTTCGTTCAGGTCAATTGTTCCGGTAACATCTGGCAGATAGGCTCCGAGATTTTTTGTTATATTCAGTAATTGTTCTCTGGTGGCATTTCCATTTTCCAATTTTTCATTCAGAAGCTTTATCAGCGTTTCAATACTTATATCTGAGTTAATATCAGTGTATGTATCATTTTTGTTTATATCGTTTAATGGGTTTTTGGATGCGGCGTTTTCTAATTTCCCTTCATCCTTACAAAAACGTGTGAGATATTTACAGCAAAAAGCATACTCGCTATTAGAAACTTTTATATTACCAAATGGATCCTTGGAAGTTTTGTATTCGAGTAAACCGCGAAGGTGCAGGCTTCTTAGTTTTGTTTGATCAACGGCATTATCGCAGGTACCCTTAAGCAGATTTTTTATCGCTTGAATTTGCAACGGATTCATAATTTTGCACCAATGAAGTAATAATTTTTGCACAAAATCACCATTGTATAGCGAGTCGAATGATAACCCATACTCCGTTTTAGAAGATGAAATATATTCGTAAGCATAGTTAGCGGTTAAATTTAATAAGAGTGGGATTCCGCCTGTAACGTTATAAATCTTTTCTTTTAATGCGTTGGAAAAAACAATTTCATTATCTTTTAAACAATTTCCAAGATATTCTGTAGTTTGTTTTTCATTCCAACCACCAATACGTATTTCGTTACCGGCAAAATTCATTAGAAGAAAAGAACCGCTTACTCCGTGTGGAAGTGAATCCTCATTCAAGTCGTAATTTGTTGCTACAATATACTGTATACAACTTAAAAGCTTACGAAGTGTTTCGTGATGCTTCATGGTAACATCTTTTGAAGAAGTAAATCTTTCAAAATTATCCACCACCATCACTACTCTGTATCCCTTTGTGTTATAAATATACGTCATTATTTTTTCAAAATATATGCTTGCGGGATGCCCCTCTTCACGATAATCTCTGCATCTTTGCAGAATTGTGTTCATTTCATTTTCTTTTCCACATTCTGATAAGATATCAACAGAATTTATAACCATCTCTGCAAAATGCAAATAGATTTCATCGTTTTTTAAATCTGACGGAAATTCAGTTACTGGTGAAATTAATGTGTTTTCAAGAGCTTTTTGGATTCGGTATTCTCTGTTGAAAACACAATTTAATAATGAAGTTTTTCCTACACCTTCAACACCTTGAATGACAGTCTGTTTTCTGCTTTCTATATGGTTTTTAATTTGTTGGACTTCACTTTCTCTATATAACAGATTATCGGCTCTGTCTATAGGCATTGTATTTATATTAAACGGATTCATTTTGTATAACTCCTTTTTAGCGACTTTCCATAGGTCAACAAGAGTCAGAGCCTCTTGTTGACCTTTGTAGTTTTATAGCTCATCGTCAAACTGGTCATTTTGTCCAAATTTTCCCTCGCTGAAAATCAATGGTATTTCAGCACATCTTGCAAGGTTTGAAGGAGTAACTCTGAAATAGTGCCAGTATAATTCAACAGCAAACCTATATGAATATCTGTCGAAAGGATTTCTTTGAAGTATCTGTAAACGTTCCAAGGTGTTGGTAATACTTTCTATTTCTTTTTGAGAGAATTCGTCAGAAAGCAAGTCCACAAGTTTAGCAATTGTTACATATTCCGTAGCTTTTGCAGTAGAGCATTGGATAGCATCCAACACCTTGAGCTCACCACCCGGTCTGCAGCTTGTTACAAGGCTTTTGAAATAATCTTCGTGGCTTGTTACAGTTGTAACGGCGTCAACAATATCAGATGGGTAAACAACACTTCTTTGTTGAGAATAAGCTCTGTTTAATGCACAGTTTGCTACAAGCTTTGAATACCATACCAATCCACTTGTGCATTTCCAGATCCAATCTAATGCTTGCTCCGTAAATTTAACGGACGGATATTCTTTATAAGGTTCTGTTAACATTTTTTCCATATCTTTTTCCAGTAATTTGCCTATTTCAATAATGTTATCGCCAAACTGCTGGAATAATTGGTTAAATGTTCCGCCGTCCATATAACGTGCTAATTTAGTAGAGCCACAGATAACCAGATGAACAGCATCCTGACAATAGGGGCTATTAAGAATGGCACGTAATGATGGAAGCAATGTGCTATCTACACCTTGCTTGCTTTCTATTTCTTCAATAAGAACGTCAAATTCATCCAGAATCAGCATTAAACCTTTATCCCCATTTAATGCTTTAAGTTCACGATAAAAATACTGTAAATCGTTAGAACTTCGGTATGAAGTACCTGCAGGAAGAGCCCATTTTTGTGCAAAAGCATCCCACTCTTCAGCTGTTTTATCTGCAACATTCATTATTTTGCATTCTTGGATAACCCAATCTATCAGTACCGTCTGAATGGGGCATTTTCCGCCTTTATCACCATAGCAACTTACATAAATCGCTACTGCATCATCACATTTCAGATTAGCGTATTGTCGCAAATAATTCAAAACAGATGTTTTACCCGCACGTCGTATACCCTTTATGATAATGTTCTGATAAGTAGAAAAATTCTTGCTATTAAAAATAGAATTTATTTTTCGTTTTTCTTCATTTCTGCCGTAGAAGTGTTTACTATAAACTGTGCCGTCTTCAGCCAGAGTGAAGTCTTCAATAGGTGTGTCGATGTGATACAAACCTGTGGGATATTCTTCGAAAGGGGTTTCCTTTATAAGCAAAGATTGATTTTGCTCAATATATGGATATTTTTCACCCTTGTTTTCGTAGGATACGATAACATCATAGTTCAACTTTTCGGTTCCCTCTGCTACAGAGTAATATATTTCAAATGCAGCAAGTTCGCCTTTCCCTAATTTAGACAAAGTATATGGGTTGCTTAATGTTGTGTTGTCAAAGTTGAGCTGTAAGGTGATGTTTTCAGCTACATCGTTTCCGACATTTTTAATTTGTCCGAAAATATAGCCATAGGTGCGAGTAGCTTTTTTGTTCAGGATTGTAACATCAAGAATAGGACGTTGGTCAACTCTGTTTATCTCATCTCTTATCATTTGCAAAACAGATAGTCTGACATTGCTCCAACCCTGAGTTGATGCGTCACCCAATTGTTTTACTGATTTTTGCAAGGCGGATTTGTACGCACCTGTGTAGCCGGATGTGGTTTCGCCCAGACATTTAGCAATAGTTTCCAGTGCAGAATAGATATTATTAACATCGTTCAATTCGTTCAACATACTACTTGCAGGTAGCATATTTTTCATTTTGATAAATGCATTTTTGTTCTTCAAAAAGTCATCAATCATCAAACGAATGTTAGCATATCCGCGTCGGAGTAACTCATGTAATGCAGTGTTGCAAACTACACGTTTTAAAGTACGTGCCCCTTCAAGATTGCTGCCTGAATCATACATGCTGACCATTTCTATAATGATGTTGTTAGCATCACGATACTGTTTGTTGCCCATACAGCTGTAATAGTAATCAATACCGAATTTTATAGCGTAATCATCAAGCGTTGCTTTCTCAACACCATTACCTAGTGCGATTTGATAAATTTTCCTTGTGATATCTAATCTGCGTTGGTAATTTTCTAAACCGTATGAGTGAATTTCCTGATGCTCTTTCCAGAGGTCATCAATATTTTGAGTGTCGTCAGAAACAGGCTCCAGATCAGCAACAATGGATAGGCTTTGCTTGTGTACTTCCGCCTCAATCAGGATAGTTGTTTCCTGTTGTTCTTGTTGTTCCAGCTCCAGCTCTTGCTCGTGTATATCCTTGGTTACTTTAATTTCTATCTGCTCATAAACTTTTTGGTTTATTTTTGTGGGCTCTATCCACATAAAGTGGCGGGGAGCAAATTGTGGTGGCGGTCCGAAAGCATTTGAAGGATTATAAGTAGCAATTTCTTCGAGCATTTCGGTGGCTGTATCAATAGAACTCTTTTCAGTTAAAAATGCGTACTTATGTTCAGAGCGATAGTCTAGTGTTTTGATAATATAGCAAAGTATACCCTTAGCCACATCATCAGTCATATCCTGAATAATATTCAATTTTTCATTATCCGGAATGTTTTTATTGATGATAGCAAGTACAATATCTGCCAGATATTGATTTTCTTCTGTGAAAAATTGCTTGAGGTGGCTTACTTCGTTAGCTCTTGATGTGTAAATAAGGGCTAAAACCATATTGATACAGCTCCAAGAGTGGAAGTTGTTCTTGCTTACCTTGTTGATTATGGTTTCGTTTTTAGCAAAAACTCCGGCAACTCGCATCATGGATTCATACATTTCTGCAGGTTGGTTTCGATTACGAAGATACCCATGATACAGACCTTCTTTTCTGCTTAATTCATTCATTACAGAAAAGATTTTTTCTGCTGTTTCGTTGTTTTGTGCTTCAAATTGTTCCATTGCAGTTTTCCAAAATCCGGACATTGCGTTGTTGGAGTATGCAAAATATCCCATCAGCAGAGTACAAGGATATATTGATGCAGGTGAATTTGATATTATTTGCAATACAGTATTTTGGAACACTGTTTCAAAAATTGAGCTTTCTTCGAATGGCAGGTCCAGAATGTTTTCTTCAAAAATATCTGAAGGAATCTGTGTGTAATAACCATTATCATAAAGTCTTAAAGCTGTTAAAAATTCTTTGCGTGGTTTTGCATTGTTGTTTCTTCTGAGCCATTTAATGAAGTCAATACGCTCATCTTCAACTAAAGAATATGCAGCTCTTAAAATACTTCTTATCATACCAGTGCCTTCATCCGGACAATAATACAGATATGATTCGGGTGCTGCGTTTGCTCGCCAGCATTTTTCAAGGAACTCACACCAGTTTCCGGTTACATAACCAAATACAAGAGAATATATAATCTGCGTGCTTTCAGCAGATTGATTCATTAAAGCGTTCTGAATGTTATCGTAAGCTTCCTGGATATTATTCAGCACGTCAATATCTTCAAGATTATCTTCGAATCTCTGATAATATTCACTGGCACTTACGGTGAAATCATAGCCATCAAATTTACTTGTTTCTTCATTGATTTGTTGAGAGAGAATAACAGCATTGATGTTTGATAATAGCACAGCAAAATCTTTGCGGGAACGAGCATAATATGATTTGGATTTTCCAAGTGGCTCGTTTCTTATAAGACCGCAAAGAGCCTTGTGCAACAAATCAATTCTTTGAGGCAGCTGTTTACAAAGGGTGAAAAGAGCCATATAACAACCATAGTCATTGGGAGAATTTTCCAATAACTCGCATATAACCTCTGCACCTGATTCAGCTTTGTCTTCAGAAATGTGAGATAAAGCAAATTCGTTGATTTTGTGAATGTCGGGGAAGTTACCGTCAGGAAGAATCATATTGAGAAGCTGAGTGTTGTTGATATCAAAACTCCAGGTTGCCAATTCTTCCAGACTCATTTCAGCCAATTTAGAAATCAGCTTTTTATATTTGAGTGAGGCAATTGTTGTAAGTCTTTCTAATATCGGTTTAGCTTCTTTGAGTTTTCCTATCAATATCAACCTGCAGGCAATTGCGAAGCCTAAATTACCACTGTTTTCTCCGAATATGAATTTTTCAACATATTCCATCATAACATGGTATGCTTCATCAGATTCAGTGGAGATTGCAATAATAGATAAATCTCTTATTGCACTGTGGTAAACCACATTATTTGTTGCTTTATCCATTCTACTGCAAATTACAGAAATAAGTTTAACCAGTTTCTGTTCTTCCATTTGTGAGAAGTACAAGGGGTTAATATTTATTTTTTCTGCAAGAAGTGTTCTTAAATTTTGCAAGCCGTATGGCACAGGGATGTTGGTCGCATAATCAATTAAAGCATCGATTAACATATCTGCTTGTGAATTGCGTTCGCAAGCATCAATACAGTTTTTCCATGCGGACTCGGAATTGCGTAATAAGCTTAATTTATATAATAGTTTTGCAGAAACACAAGGATAATCTTCAACAGGTATTTTTGTTAAATCAAGCCAGTAGTCAGTATTATCCGGTTCACAATATACCAGTTTTACTAATGTGGTTTTTGTTTCGATAGAAGAAAAATCAAGTGTCTGGTTATCATTCTGTTCTGTATAATAATTTACTAATGCGTTTTTCTCACCAATAAATAATCCGCAATAGCTACAGTATTTTTCTATTTCTTCTAATGTGGATTCATTGACCATCTCAACAAACAAGCTGAAGATGTTTGTGCTTTCAGTCAGATTGTTTTCAGTAGCCGCATTTTCAATTGTATCCATAAATTCAGTTGGGATAATGTGATTCTTCTCTAACAATAACAAGAGATTGAATTTTGCATACCACATATTGCCTGATTGCTTTTGTACAAGGTAAGCACAATATACTGCATTGAAATAATACTTCGTATTAACTAAATTTCTACAAAGCTTTATAGCCTTGTCCAACCAATCGGGACTTAATTCGGTTTCGCTGATTACATCTATTAACAAATTGCATATCAAGGATGCAAGTTCAGCGTTTTCGGGTTTGTTTTCAATATTTGGAATGGGGTCAAAGAATTCAAGGCATTCTTTTTTCATATCAGAAATGCAGCACATGTCAATAATGAATTTGCTGATTTTAGGTGTAACAGAAATATTTTTTGTCTTAAGCAGATTCATAAAGGCGGATATGCCATCTGCAGACAATGTTACACCATCAATTGCAGCCTCTATATTCTTGCAAATGCATTCTTCATCATCGCAGGAATCTATTATAGCTGTCATTTCATGTAAAATGATTTTAACTGATTGTTCTTTGTTTTTTGCATAAATTATTCGCAACTGTTTCAGTAAAGCTGATTTTTCATCAACAGAGATATCTGTAGTATTCAGGCTTTCATCAAAATACTCTTTTGAAGCACCTTTTAATCTACCGATACCAAAGTTTTCGTGCAAATAAATTGCAAGTTTTTTCTGCTCTTGGGCGTTGGCTTTCTTCTGTAGACTCTTAAGATTTTCTTCAGTTGTTTTTCCATTTATTGTGATTATGCTTTCAATTTCATCAATGGAAAAACGAGATAAAAATGTATCAAAATGGAAAGAAATGAAATCTTCGATGCTTTTTTGTAAACCAAATTCGGCCATGGTTTCAAGCATTGCAATAATATAGTTTACAGAAATTTCGGTTATACCATTTTGCAATTCTGCTATTTCTTCGGTGATATCTTTGTTTAAATGACATTTAGCCATTATAGTCTGAACAACTATTTCCTGTGTTCTGTTGTTGAGTTTTTCTGATTCAACCAGGAAATTTTCATAATCTTTTTTCTGAATTAAAAGTGAACAATATTCAACCTCTCTGCCTTTTTGATAATCGGGGTATTCAGTAAGGAGCCTGAGCTTTGAATCAATATCGTTATTGTCAGTATAAATTTTCCAAAGTAATGCAACTGCATCATAGCCACACTCTAATGCAAGATCTGCAAAGAGTTTTGCAATATTTTTGTTGTTTCCCACAAATGCATATACTCTGTTTGCAACACTTAATATATCGCGACCTCTGGGGAATGCGTTTGTTTTGTAAACGGATGCAAGATTTTCTATCTGAGTATCGCTCAGCTCTAATTCTAACAGTTTTTCTGCATTGGTAGCATCTTCTCTTAAATCATCAGCCAGAATGACAATGTTTTGTATCAGGCTGTTTTCCAGATTGCCGCAGAGTTCCTGAATTTTGGCACACAAAGAACCAACCCTTTCATCACCTGTTAATGAAAAGGCGGAAGCAACTTCATTCAATGCATCAAATGTTAAAGTGCCTTTGAGCAACATATCCATACAATCCTGAATATTATTGCAGATAAAGGAATAAAAATTGTCGTTACATGTTTTTGTTAAAGCTGTGATATATAGTTCTCGTGCTTTTTTGAAATTACATAAAGAGATTTCATAGCAGTTAAATACAGAACACAACTCATCATAACGTTTGTCATCGTTAAGAATATCTAAAAGAATCAGGCAGTTTTTGTTGTAACCATTTTTCAGCGATTCCCAGATAAGAGCTTCAACTGTGCTGTTTTTATTTTTTTGAAGTTTATAAAGTCTTGAGATAGGCGTATATTGTTCTTCCTCAACATCGTTGGATTCAAGAGTCTGAGAAATAAATGTGAGCTCTTCGGATGTGTATCCCAAAGTTTCTTCCAGAAGAGAGGAGGATGAAACAATATATTCAATGGCTTTTTGAGCGTCGTTATTATCGTTTATTTCAAGTATCTGTTTTTCAAAGTCATTTATATCAGATGCGTTTGAAATATATTCCACTCTTTTTTTGCATAAAGCGAGTAAGTCCTCATAATTGAACTCGCTTAAAACATTTAACAAATCGGATGCATAGTTTAAAGTATAGTAGATATAAATGTTTTTCTCTAAAAACTGTTTTATTGTGTCTTTGCCTTTTGTGCAAAGGACGTATAACAAGAATTTGGTTTCTTCAACAGATAAAACTATTGTATCTCCATACTTTTGCCATATTTTATAAAAATTTTCTGAATCATCCTCGGCAAAGTATAAGCTAATCAGCTTTTGACTGCAACGGGTAGGATCAATAAGCATACCCATAAGGAAATATTTTTCTGCAGTTCTGTTGTGGTTGCCTATCAAATTATACAATCTGTTACCACACTCATAAAAGGTTAATGTAGTTTCTTCGGATTCAAGCTCGTTGATTTTTTCGCTCAATTCCTCTGAAGAAAGTTGGTATATTGAAGTGAATTCTTCATTTCCCATAAGTGTTCTGAAACCATTGTAATTACCCTCAACGATGTATTCTTCCAATTTGGAGTCGCACATTTGAGTGGCGGTTGATAAAAGTTGTGCAAATGTTTGGGCACTGGTATTATTGAATATTGTGTCAAACAAGTAATCTGCATCAACAGTTTCTTTTTCTGTGGTTTCTTCAACTGCTACAATTTCATCAAGAGAAGATAACAAAGAAAGTGCTTCGGCAGGTGCATTTTTATCAGTGCTTTCCAAAGCTTCATTATGAGAACGCAGTTTAAAGAAAGTATCTAATGTTATTTTTGAATCAAAATGCACGTTAACTGCATCTATTTCATTAACAAGTTCAGCAGTGATATGGTCGTGTTTTGTAATGTCAACCAGTTGGATATAATATTGGAGAATACATTTTAATTCTGAAACCTGATCCAGAGATGCTTTTTTTGCAAATTCAATATCCTTGTCTATGATGGGTTTAAGGTCATCAGAAGAGCAGTACTCAGACAAATCTGTAGCATAAGCAACGAATGTATCTATTGCTTTTTTTAAGGCATCATTTTTTCTGTTGGTGTATTCCAGTCGGCTTTCTAAAAAATCCAGACTGATAGCTGTATTTGAATCAATATCCCAACCGAGATATTCAATTATTCCCTTTGCGTGAACCCATCTGTCGTGATAATTTTTTATTGTAACGAAGCTTTCTGTATCAAATAAACCACCACTTGTTAAGCTGTTTGAAACATCCGGTAATATTGAGCAAACCTTCTTTTGCAATTGGTAGAGAATTTCCAAATCATTTCTCAATTCTTCGTATTTGTCGTCCATTGCATTGTCGAGTCTGAGAAGGTTGGGGACATTTTGTTTTATTTCATTACTCAACTCATTTTCTTCTTCAGCTACGCAACAAAAATCTTCAAGAGCAAATGGTTGCAAATTTCCTGTTGTATTGAGAGGATTTTTTCTTAAGACACAGTACAGGCTATTATTGTTAGCAGTTTTTATTCCGGTATTGAATACTATTTTTGTATCATTTTCTGTATCGTAAGTAAATAAATGATTTATTCCTGATAAAGAAAGGGAAAGCGCTCGGGCAACAATAGCACTCCATTCGTCACCTGATTTTTTCTGACCTATATAGTTGTTTAAGGTTTTAGCATTGTTAACCCACCAGGACATAAATGCAATTGCGTGCATTTGCTCGACTTCTGCTTTTAGTCCATTGCTTTCAGCAGGGTTTTCTTTTTCTGTTTCATTAAGTGTAGTGGATAGTGGTCTTTTACTTTGACAAAAATCTCCATCAAAAACTAAACTGTCGGAAAACTTATCCTTTAACCATAAACTGAGTTTTTTACCATTAGAATACTCTCTGTAATCAATATTATATTTAGCGGAGAGTTCAGGTGCCAAGCTTGCCAAAAGAATTCTGCCACCGTTTTTATTTATGATTTCCTCTATTGCTTGTAATACCGGTGTTAATGAATCATCCGCAAATTTGCAAAACCAGTTATGACCACCATTTATTTCTTTTTCTTCCAAAACAAAGGTTTCCGGAAACATCATCATAAACCTTTTTAACATTGCTTTTCCTGGTGATACATAGTCTTTGTAATTTATATTATTTGGGATTAAGACCTCCAGGTTGAATGTGGTGATGTTAATATCCGAGTCGCCTTTTTTGTCTTTGAAAAATTCTTTTGCTAAATGCTTTATTTTCTCTCTGAGTTTAGCATTTACTTCTTTGGGTGTTTGAACTGACATTTTGTTCACTCCTTTTCAGTATTTCCTGGTTTATTATGTGTGGAAGATATGTGTAAGCAGTGTTAAGTTGACTGATACAAATTTATATTCAGTATAGCAAAAGTGTGTTATATTTTCAATGTTTTTGTCGGAGAAAATGTAAAAGTTGCATAAAAATAAAAAGTTTATGGATGTGATTTGTAGCAATTGGTACCTTGGGTTATAGATAAAAATTATTTTGTTTTTAATTTTTCTAACAAATGGTAGTTTATGATAATAAAAAAGATTTTTTTTATTCAATTCGCTTATTGTGTTATTTTTATAAATATAGTAAAATGAAATCGTATATGCAAAATAAAAAAGGATGGTTTTATATGAAAAAAATCATAAAAAGAATGTCAGTGGTTTTCATTTGTGCAGTTTTGCTTGCAATGAATTTACTGAGTCCGGTTGCATTTGCGGCGTCAAATGTTTATGAACTTACCTTTGATAATTTGTTTATTTTTGAACAATGGGCAAATCACCCTAATTTAAAGGTGTTTGCCGGCGACAATACTACAACAAGCACACTTACAACAGATATCACAAAAGGTAGCTTTGTGCTCACCAATAATGCAACTACAGAGGTTTTCACAGCATATTCAATGTCTTCAGTTGGTGCGTTTTATTCAATGCCCGTTGAAGCTAATACGGAATATATTTTTTCCTATGTTGCTAACGGGACAACCACAAGCTTTGAAACCTTTGTTTTCTATTTTGATACTAACGGCAATTATGTTTCCAATGAGAGCAAATTTGCATATCAGTATGGATTAAATGAATGGAGCTTTACAACTCCTCAAAATATAGGCTACATTCAAGTAAGATTTGATAACAACTCTCCTAACTCCAATGTAACTGTTTCTGATATAAAAATCCGTTCAACAGCAGTTTCTGAATATGCGAATAGTTATACACATCGTCAAGTATATACATATACCTCGGGTGCAAACTATGGTGCTCTTCCTGTTCCACAGAGAGATGGTCTTGTTTTTGCAGGTTGGTACACAGGACCCAACGGAACAGGGGAAAAAATTACTTCAAGCACTGCTATTGCGGCGGCAAGCAAGTGCCTTTATTCTAAATGGGACCCAATAATAGATGGAGATTTGACAATAGTTTCTTTGCCTGAAAAACAAAATTATTGTGTTGGCGAAAAGCTTGATACAAGGGGTCTTGTAATAGGTGTTGCATACCCTGACGGAATAAGCGAAAATATTGACGAAGGTTTTTTCTGTTCACCTGAATATTTTACAAATGCAGGAACTCAGACTATTACTGTCTCTTATGGTAACAGCACAGCTACCTTCAACGTTAATGTCAAGGCTTCCGAAGATAAAACAGTAAGCGTAAATGGTGCTCAGGAAACAGTTAAGTGCACTAATTATAATTATACTCTAGGTTATAGCGGAGCAGACTTTAACCGCTATGTAATCAAGTACAGTTCCGATGCTTATGTTAAAGGCGAAATGACACTCGACAACGGAACTGTTGAAGAATTCTTCCTGGAACCCAAGCAAAATGGAGAGTTTTCAGGCTATATTGACGGTTTTATCAGTGGAACAACCTGCACTGCAGTTACAAGTGTGACATTTAAACCCCTTGATAAAAGTAATATGAATTTCAGCTTTGAGTCCATTGATTTATCAAAAGGAACAAATCCAGGTGATTCAAGTGGTATGGTTTACCTTTCCGATTCCAATTACAAAATCGGTATCGACTTGGATTGGGGGGGAGCTCTTACATATATGGAGGATTTAACAAATACTGTATATTCCTCTGTTAAAAAGTACGGCACAAAAACAACCGAGGTTGACTTTAAATCAAAGGTTGGCACATCCAGTTGGTCCTATAACACAAGTAGCAACGTCAACTTAATCAATGCTCACGACACCGGCAGACTTGTTCAGCAGTCCTATTACGGCACAGGATCTTATCCCTATGAACCTGGTATGTATGGTGAGGCAGTATGGAACTATAACCCTGTTCAGGGTGGTAACCTTTATAACGAAGCAAGTAAAATTGTTGATGTTAAGGTCAGTGCTAATGAACTTTACATTAAATGCCGTCCTCTTGACTGGGCAAAGGAAGCAAAAGATATAACTCCTTCATATATGGAAGCCTGGTACACTCTTGAAGATGGTATGATGAGAGCAACCTGCCGATTTGTGGACTTCTCTGGTTATCCCTCTGTTACAACTACTCAGGAGTTCCCCGCATTCTACTGTGTTGAACCTCTTAACGACTTTGTTTATTACACAGGTGGCGAGGCGTGGTCTGACAGCAACGCAAAAGTGAATAAAACAGATTTGGCTTTCTGGGGAACAGCAACAGATCAAACATTTATATGTAATGAAAACTGGGCAGCTTTCAAGGGCGATGATGACGATAGCTTTGCAATAGGTATTTATTGTCCCGGTCAGACCAATTTCTATACAGGTGTTTATTATGGTGGCGATGGTGCAACCCGTTGCTCAACAACAAGCCCGGCAACAGAAGACCCTACGTCCTATATTGGTGTTGTGGATACAATTCATTTCCAGAGCTATAAACCTATTTCATATTGCTATTATATAAAAACAGGTAATGTTGATACTATTCGTAGTAGTTTCAAAACTGTTGCTCAGAGTGAAGAAGATGTCTGTAATGCAACTCATACAAACGGCTTCTGTGATATGTGCGGAAAGTATGTTGAGCCTGAGCTTACTACAGACAAGTATGATATAGATGGCAACGGAACTAAAGACTCTGTTTACGAAATTTCAAATATGGGCGAGCTCTACTGGTTCAGCGATAGCGTAAACAATGGCAATACAACTGCAAATGCGGTTCTCACTTGCGATATTACAGATAATAGCGATGTTCTTACAAGCTATGGTACAGTAGCAACTGATACATCAGCTTTCAGAAACTGGGCACCTATAGGAACTCAGCTGAATAAATATAACGGTCATTTCGATGGTCAGGGTTATACAATTAACGGACTTTATATGAATAATGCTAATCTTTCTTATGGCGGTCTTTTCGGATATACCGATGCAAATGCGGTAATCAAAAAAGTTGGTGTAGACTATTCATCTTTTAGTGGTAGCAACAATGTTGGTGCTATCTGCGGTTATAATGGCGGAATAATTGAAAATTGTTATGCTTTCTATACAGTAACAATGGGTATCTCTTCTGTTGGTGGTATAACAGGCAATAACGCAGGCTCTGTTCAGAATTGTTATAATTTCGGTGTTGTAAACGCAACAAACTATTCTGGCGGCATTGCAGGTGAATCCGGAGGTACAATTAACAATAGTTACTATCTTTCGGGTGCTGTTTCTGACAATGGTTTTGGTATCGGAAAGAGTATTGAAGAATTTGCAAGTGGTGAAGTTGCATATCTTTTGCAAAATGGTGCATCCGAGCAACTCTGGGGACAGAAAACCAATATTGTTGGTTCAGGACCTGTGTTTGATAAGACCGGTATTTACGAAGTAAAATCAGGTTTAAATAATAATGGTAACTACACTTTGGTAGAGATCGGTAATATTGATGAAGATGACGATATAGACACATTGGATTATCAGCAGCTTGTTAACAAGGCTCTTTCAGGAGATAAATTCGAATATAATGTTATGCTTAAATCTGATATTGACGGAGACGGAGCTCTTGATGTTATCGACTGTTCTATACTTGAGCGTTTCGTTAACGGCAACTCTGCTAAAATCAGCGTTTATTTGAAAGGTGATTTTGATGGTGATGGTATTCCCTTCACCCAGGAAGATATAAGTGCTATCAAAAAAGGTCTTGTAAATAAAGAGAAATTGAACACAAGACAAAAATATGCTTGTGATTTGAATTTGGATGGTATTCTTGATATAAAAGACAAAGATTTGTTAACAACGCAGGCTAAAACAACCAAACCAATTTTCACAAATATGGAAGATGTTATAGGTATGAGAAGTAAAACAGCAAATGTTATCATCCTTGCAGGTCAGTCAAATGCTTATGGTGCAAGTCCTTTAACAAATGAAGTTAAAGCGACTGTTGGTGATACGGATTTTTCAAATATAAAAATTAAATATACAAATATCAATAGCCCTGATGGTGTTAATAATTGGCAGGTATACTATTCTAACAATGCATTTGAAACCTTCCGTTTAGGTATAGGCGGTCAGGCGGATATGTGGTTCGGTCCTGAGGTAGGTATTTCATATCATCTTGCAACCAACGAGGCAACGAAGGATGAAACCTGGTATATTATTAAATGTACTGCGGCGGGAACTTATCTTGGTGGTAACTGGTTGTACGACACAACAGGAGATTATCTGAATGCAGTTAATTCTGAGAATATCCAAAGAGATCTTGGCGTTTATCTTGCAGATGGAATGATTAACCTTGTCAGTGCAGATCTTAATGAAATCGCAAAAATACATGGCGCTGATAATATTAACATACGTTCATTTATGTGGATGCAGGGTGAAAGTGATGCCTGTGTTAAAGAGTGGGCGGACCAGTATGGCGATTTGCAGAATATTCTTGTAAACAAAGTTCGTGACGAGTTTAAAGATAACGATAATGATGGTGTAATTGGCTTTGTTGATGGTGCAATTGCTGCTTATAACAGTGAATCATATGTCAACGGTATAACAGGTGCTACCCAGACACATAACAGTTGGATTTATTCAGATACTGTTAACACGCATAAAGCCAATAATGCCTCTCT
This sequence comes from Acutalibacteraceae bacterium, assembly GCA_045576915.1. Taxonomy (GTDB): domain Bacteria; phylum Bacillota; class Clostridia; order Oscillospirales; family Acutalibacteraceae; genus DTU089. The sequence continues at coordinate 262 of JAZNHK010000085.1, read as the reverse complement.
CTGGTATGTTCCTGCTGATACCGGCAAAAATGTAATAAATAAAACACAGACAGGTCTTTATCAGAACACTACAGGCTCAACAACCAAATTGGAAAACTCAATCTGGATTGATACATCTACTTGTAAATCCAAGTTAGCAAATAATAACGAAAATGGCGAATATGACGGTGCTCATTATTGTGGAGACTCTATGTTCAAAATCGGTATATGGTTCGCTCAGGGTATGTTAGTGATTTCGTAACATTAAAAAAATAAAAATAAT